>CAYSIM010000067.1:0-6455 GCA_964431165.1 uncultured Thermoplasmatales archaeon
ATCAGCAAGATATTTTAGCGCAACTATCGCCTGTTTCTCCATTGCATTTCTTTCTTCTATTTTCCTATCAAGTAGACCAGGCGTGTCCACAACCTGCACCTTCTCGCCATTTATATTCATGTGACCAACATATATGCCCTTGGTGGTGAATGGATAAGGTGCTACTTCGGGTTTCCCTGAAGATATTGCATTTACAAGCTCTGATTTCCCAACATTTGGAAAACCAGCCACCACGTAAATACATCAGTATCAATGTCTGGTATTTTTACGAGATTTTTCCTTGATTCCTTAAGGAATTTAAGGTCCTTTCCTACCTGTTCGACGAATGATGAAAATCTTCCAAAATAGGCGTTCATGATCCTCTGAAATTCTTCTGTGTCCCTAGTTCTTTCAAGGCTTTTCACTGAAGATGTGGTAATTCTCAATATGCTGTCCCTTGCCCACTTTATTGATCCAAGTGATCTCCTGTAAAGATTTTCATCAACAAGGACAGAAAAAAGTTCCCTGTGGAACCTATCCATGGTCCTAAGATCTGGAAATCCCTTTAAATAACGATCAAAGGTGTCTTTGGCGCATTTTTCCATTACCTTCAGCTTTTCTATATCCCAGTTCCTTATTGCCGCTACCCTATCGGGATGCTTTGCCATCTCTACCTTTTTTCCTCTCCTGAAACATTTGTCAAGTATTTCATTTGCCTCGAGAACAGCAGGTATTTTTGAAAAACTGAAATCCATCTATACTCCTCATTTGAAATAGGATGGTATTTCCTCCCTTTTACCATCACTTTTTGTAAGTTCAATTACATCTATGGCTACAATGGATGTAACTGGTATAAGCCTGTATTTTCCTTCCAGTTCTTCCATTTCAAGAACAAGTGCAGAATCTTCACCAAGGTTTATGAAACCCATAAACCTGCCCACGTTTTCCTTTATCTTTTCATTGTCAGATTGCACATAGATCCTGCATTTTGTTCCAATGTTCAGATCGATCATTTTCTCACCCCTGAAAGCCTTTCTATCAATTCCACCTTTTTTCTGTAATGTTCCATTGCAATTTTTATGTTTGCCTCAACAAAATTCCATGAGGAGGAAAGGCTTCCATGCCTGAGCCTATATACCTTTTCCTTTCCCCTTGCTTCCTCCTCAAGTATGTCAAGCATCTTGAGTCTGTTAAGATGTCTGTAAAGTGTAGGTCTGGTAGTGGAAAGAATGCCCATTAATTCTTCCGGCGTCCAGAATCTGTCCGACCTGAGGAGGAAACATTCCTTGAATAGTCTGTATGGCACACTTTTTTTAATTTCATCAGCTTCTGATGAATTCTTAGGCTCATCTATGTATCCAATGCTTGAAAGAAAATCTATAAGCACAGAATCTAGATCATTTTCCTCCGGTGAAGGACCCTTTAACTGTATCTGAATTTCAAACATATATTATCACTACATCAAATATTATCCCTTTTAAATACTTTTTTATATGGAAAGTTAATGTACCGACATATGGAGGATCTGAAATTACCGGATATACAGGCAGAAAAGCCAAAAACAAATTTCAAGCTAACAAGGGTGGGTGTAACAAATGTGGTGAAGCAGATAAAGGTAAAGAGGCCAGGAAAAGAGGTAATTCTTACACCCACAATAAACCTTTTCGTTGATCTACCTTCCACCAAGAAAGGATCGGATATGTCCAGGAATATTGAAATCATTGAAGAGGTGGTGGAAAGGAGTACCACAAGACCCTGTACAGGAATAGAAGAACTTGCTGAAAATATTGTAAAAATGCTAATAAAGAAACATACATATGCAACATACGCAGAAATAGAACTTTCTTCCGACTACTTTCTGGAAAGGCAAAATCCCGGTGGTAAAAAAACTGTAGAAAAATATCGAATTTTCGCTAAGGCAACGCTTAGGGAAGGAAATATCAGGAAAATGATTGGCGTTACGGTGACAGGAATTACAGTCTGTCCATGTGCAATGGAGACTGTGAGAGCAGTACTTAAGGAAAAATATCCTGAGTATGAGAAATTTTTGGACACAATACCCGTAGTTTCCCATAACCAAAGGAACAATACCACGATAATGATTGAGGTACCGGAGGTATATTCATTAGAGGCAAATGATCTCATAGACATTGCTGAGAAATCCATGTCCTCACCTACGTATGAAATTTTGAAGAGGAAGGATGAGGAGGCCCTCGTTTTACAGGCACACCTGAATCCAAGATTTGTTGAGGATGTGGTGAGGGAAGCTTTAAATTTAATTTCAAAAAAATACCATAGTTTTCCAGAAGATACGCTAGTTATAGTGAGAAGTGAAAGTGAGGAGAGCATCCACAAACACAATGCATTTGCAGAAAGGGTAAGTACGCTTGGGGAACTACTGGATTGTGAATGATTAATATTATATATAGGTGGATTTTTCTATAAAATGATGGATATAGCAGAGGAACTTGCAAAAAAGCAAAGGCAGATTTCAATCGCTGAATTTTTTGAAAAGAATAAGCAGATACTGGGTTTTGATTCGCCCCAGAAATCGCTTGTTATGGCGGTGAAGGAGGCGGTGGACAACTCCCTTGATGCCTGCGAGGATGCGGGTATACTGCCTGAAATTAACGTAGAAATAAAGAGGATGGAGAAGGATGAATATCAGCTTATCGTGGAGGATAACGGTCCTGGGATAGTGAGGAGAGAAGTGCCCAAGGTATTTGGTCAATTCCTTTATGGATCCAGATTTCATACTGTGAGACAAACAAGGGGGCAACAGGGTATTGGCATTTCAGCTGTTGTACTCTATTCGCAGCTCACCACCGGAAAGCCAGCCAGAATAACATCCAAGATCGCTACTGATGAGGTGGGCTATTATTTTGAGATTTTAATAGATACTAATAAAAATGTGGCAAATGTTCTGAAGGAAGAGCCAGTAATTGTTGATAAGAAAAGTGGTGTTAAAATACAGGTGAACCTGAAGGCAAAGTATTCTAAGGGTAAACAGAGTGTTCTTGATTATCTGCAGAATACTGCCATAGTGAATCCTCATGCTACAATTTCCTTTATTGATCCGGATGGTATGAAGGTGAAATTTGAGAGGGTATGGAATACGCCAATAACACCGCCTAAGGAAACAAAACCACATCCTATGGGTGTTGAGATAGGGGAACTTATGCAGATGTGTGCAAGAACGGGGGCAAAAAAAATTAAGACTTTCCTCACGGGAGAATTCAGCAGGATTAGCGATCATCTTGCCATTGAAATATGCAGGATTTCTGGTGTTGATTGTGATAAGGATCCCCACTCCCTTTCCCTGGAAGAAATAAAAAAAATACAGGAATCTTTCGGAAAGGTGAAAATATTACCCCCCTCATTCGAATCACTCTTACCAATAGGAGAGACTCTCATTAAAAAAGGACTAAAGAATGTACTGGGTGAATTAAAACCATCATTTTATTCTATTCCTGTCACAAGGAAACCCTCCGTTTATTCAGGTAATCCATTCGTCGTTGAGGTAGGGCTTGTTTACGGGGGATCCATACCGCATGATCAGCAGGTGAAGGTGCTCAGGTATGCAAACAGGGTACCTTTACTCTATCAGGCAGGTTCATGTGCCCTTACAAAGGCTGTGGAGAACATAGACTGGAGAAAATATGGACTTGAACAGAGGGGAGGGGAGGGTCTGCCCGTGGGTCCCATGATAATACTCATTCATTTGGGGTCAACAAGGATACCTTATACATCAGAAGCAAAGGAAGCGGTGGCAGAAATACCTGAGATAATGAATGAACTTGACCTCGCACTTAAGGAATCTGCTAGACAGATCAAGGCATTCCTTATTAAGAAGGAGGTAAAGACAAAATTAACAGAAAAATTCTTCCTTGTTCAGAAAATATTGCCAAAGATAGCTGAAAAAAGTTCAAGAATACTTGGTAAAGAGGTTCCCAAGCTTGACCCTGTGATAACAAAGATAATGAATGTACTTTGGATAGAGGAAAATGTTACACAGGATAAATCCAATGCAAAAATACAGGTAAATGTTTCAAATTTCACACCCGAGGAAAAGAGTTTCAAGCTTTATGCGGATCTACCTGATGGTAGGGTGAATGGAAAGATAATACCCTTTGGTGAATACGATCCAAATGAGGATTACATAATATGGAATGTGGATAAATTGAAACCCATGGAAAGGATAACTTTCGAATTTTCACTCATGGATCTAAAGGGTGAATATGGTGAAACCGTATTTTACATAGAGGGTACAGACCCTGTACACGTTGTGGGTGCCGAACCTTTGCCAGGGGACTGGAATATAGAGGCACTGAAATCCATAATTGAGGAAGAGGAGGAAGAGGAGAATGGAGAAGAGCTTGCCCTAGAAGCTTTAAAGAATATAGTTGAGAAAATATACGGCGATCTCAATTTAGGAGAAATACCAAGCATGGAACTCCCTGCTAGAACTAAATACAACATAGAACTTGATATACAGAAGGGTGTATGGAAATATGGAAATGCAAAGATCATAAGATCTGCGAAAAAGATAGACGGTGCATATACACTCCTTAGAACAATGAACATGATGGACTTCATAAAGGAAATGATAGAGCAGAATAAATCATCTACACTGAGAGAACTCTACTATATTTCAGAAGGATGGGATCTTGCAAAGTTCCATACACAGGATGAATCAAACAGGCTTGCAGAGGATCTTGAAATAGTGACAAAATACCTGAGGGAGGATTTTAAACTTAGACCAGAGGAAGACGGTGCAACTGTCATAGGTAACATTACATTTGAGGAAATAAACAGGAAGGGAAATCCAAAGAGAATAAACTGCAGGGATGATGTTGGCGATGCAGGCTATTCAATTCCATACAATGTGGAAAAGGATAAGCTGAAGATAATCAACTATGATGCTGATTTCGTTCTCGCTATTGAAACAGGGGGTATGTTTGATAGGCTTGTGGAGAATGGATACGATGAAAAGGCAAGGGCAATACTTGTCCATCTTAAGGGTCAACCTGCAAGAAGCACGAGAAGATTACTCAAAAGATTAAATGAAGAACTTAACCTTCCAGTTCTTGTTTTCACAGATGGTGATCCATGGTCTTTCAGAATTTATGCAAGCGTTGCATACGGTGCAATAAAAACTGCACATCTTTCTGAATATCTTGCCACACCAACCGCTGAATTTATAGGAATTACCGCAAGTGATATAGTGAATTATGATCTACCCACGGATAAACTGAACGATAAGGATGTAGCGGCATTAAACGCTGAGCTCACAGATCCCAGGTTTAATACACAATTCTGGAAAAATGAGATAGAACTCATGCTCAAACTTGGAAGAAAGGCTGAGCAGCAGGCACTGGCCAAATATGGTCTGGATTATGTAACGGATGTTTACCTTCCTGATAAGGTATCGGAGCTGGGTTTATGAGGGAGCTCCTTGCCTCACCCGACATACATGCATGGTTAAAGGCAAATTCAAAGTTCATCATAGGTTCATTTGTAAAAAAAATTGTTCTTGATGAAGTCCTTATAATAAGGCTACACAATAAAGAATATGGAAACAGGGATCTTTACCTGGACAGGAAGGGGCTTATATATTTCGCTGAAAAAAAGGATCTGGAGGTGAAGGGTGCTTCAAAATTCCTCACGGAGGAGCTGGAGAACTATAAAATAGAATCTATTGACCAGCCCAATTTTGATAGGATAGTTAGAATAAATTTTTTTGGAGGAAAGAGCATAGTTTTTGAGATGTTTGGTAAAGGTAATATAATATTTCTGGAGGAAAACAGGATAGTTTTTGCTCTTGAATACAGGGAATGGAAAACAAGGAAGATAGTCAAGGGTGAGGAATATGCATTGCCACCTTCACCCCTCGATCCCAGGAGGATTGATTATTCATCCTTTAATAATACGATAAAAGGTGATAAGGAAATTGTAGTAGTATTGGCCACAAAATTCAATCTAAGCCATTATGCAGAATATTTATGTTCATCAATAAAAATTAACAAGGAAAAAAAAGCAGGTGATCTTGATGAAAATGAAAAATTATTGCTATATGATGCAATGATAAAATTCATCAATTCCATAGATGGAAGCGGGTACATCTGTAACAATAAAATAATGTGCATTAGGATGGGTGAATGCCAGGAATTCCAGAATATGAACGATGCAATATTGAAATTCCTTGAAAATTTTGTTGAGGAAACGGAAGAGGAAAGAATAGAAAAAGAGCAGAGGAAAAAGCTTGAAGAATACAAGCACATGGCTATGGAATACAGGAAATTGGGTGATGAGATTATATCAAGAATAAATGATTACAATGAAATTTTTAATAAGCTGAAAAAAAGGGAAGAGATTGGAGCGCTTGTTTCCATGGAGGGGAGGTTAGCAAAAATTAGACTTGATGAAAATTCCCCCATAATCGAGATGGATGTTTCAAAAAAACCCAGTGAAACGGC
>CAYSIM010000068.1:0-1222 GCA_964431165.1 uncultured Thermoplasmatales archaeon
ATTCCCTGTTATGAGCAATGAATCGTTGAGAATAATCACATCCACATCACTTCAATTTGCAACTGGAAGGGAACCAATCACAGAAATCACAGGTTTGACAGAACATGTTCTACTTTATGAAGAAAGTGACATTCTTCTCATTGCACCCTGTTCTGCAAATACGATCTCAAAAATAGCGTGTGGCATAGGTGATACCACGGTTTCACTTTTTGCACTCACCTTCCTTGGAACAAAGCAAATAATCATAGCACCTGCAATGAGCGGATCCATGTGGAAGAATCCCGTAATAGTTGAGAATATTGAAAAATTGAAATCTATGGGTGTTATTTTCATTGAACCGAAGATGGAGGAGGGAAAGGCAAAGCTTCCTGATATTGATACAATAGTGGCACATACAATAAGGGCAATGAATTCCAAAATGAAGAAAAAAAGGGTAATGGTAATAGGTGGAGCAACTGAGGAACCAATTGATGATGTGAGGGTAATAACAAACATGTCCAGCGGAAGGACGTCAGTTGAAATTGCAAGGGCATTTTTCATGAACGGTGCGGACGTTGAAATGCTCCTTGGCAGGTCTGAGGTATTACCACCTACATACATAAGAACGGAAAGGTTCAGGACGCTTGAGGATCTTATACAGAGATCGGGTAATATGAAAGATTATGACCTCATCGTTGTTCCTGCTGCAATCTCCGATTTTTCTGTTAAAAAGAGAAGTGGTAAGATAAAGAGTAATTCACCATTTTCACTGGATCTTTTTCCATCACCCAAATTCCTTGAAAATCTGAGGAAAAATTACAGGGGGGATATTATTGCATTCAAGGCAGAATTCGATGAAGATGTAATAATCAAGGAAGCAAGGGATATGATTGATAAATACGATCTGAAATTTGTTGTGGGAAATAGGTTGACTGATGTAAAGGAAAATGAAACAACGATCTATATAATTAAAAAGGATGCAGTGAAAAGATTTTCAGGCAGTAAATTTGATGCAGCCCTTGAAATAGTAAATGAATATGTCAGAGATAATGGATCATAAATGATATCCCTAGCCAGGTAAGTCCCATCATTAGAAGAAGAATATTCTTTACCACTGTAAATGAAAGTACAATCATTACTAAGGGCACTGCGTACATTAGCAGGAGTGCGATAAATTCTATGGTATCCATAAAAATCAAAAAAGGGAAATAATTTTATCCGAATAGAGCACCAAGACCTGCCA
>CAYSIM010000068.1:1260-6452 GCA_964431165.1 uncultured Thermoplasmatales archaeon
TTTCCTCTGCTGGCTGTGCCTGCTGCGCAGGTGCTGCTGCAGGAGCAAATGCTGTAGCCTTTATGGCCTCGTCAATGTTCACTCCCTCAAGTGAGGAGACCAGTGCCTTTATTTTTGCCTTGTCTGGTTCTCCGCCTGCTGCCTTTATTATGTTTTCCACGCTTTCCTCTGTTATTTTCTGACCCAGTGAATGCAGGATCAGAACACTATACACATATTCCATTTTTTATACCTCCTTTTACATTCATATTTTTCCTACCTTTTCTTTTATGGACATTGCCTGCAAATTGGCCTTTGCAAGCAGATGCTTTATAGTTTCCGGGGTAAAATAGTTTACGTTTATACCCAGGGAAAGGGCCTTCATATATGCATCTGAAATGAATACGGGTAGGGTGAACTTTGTAAAGAATCTAATGTTAAGGGAAAGATTGAATGCACTTGATATGGAATTCTTCAGGTCCTGCATCACTTTTTCAGTATCTATCTTAAGTGCATCTGGACCGAATATGTAACCCTCCTCATAGAAAGCCCTTATTTCCAGACCTACGGGTATGGGTTTTATATCCAGCTTCTGGAGCATCTGTGCAAGGTCCCTGCTTATCCTTTCACCCTTCTTTACAACAACAGTATCCTTTTTTATAACTACCTTTCCCTTCTCAATTGAAGCGGGTATACCTACCTTCTGGAGATCTGATACTATAGGTCCAGGTTTGAATTCAGTTTCACCAGCAGGTACAACTATGTCATCAGATGCTATCTCCCCGCCCTTGGGCGATGCATTCGTCCTTGATGCCTCAACTATTTTTGCAAGCTTGAATGGATCCGTATCGCTTATTATCAGTGCGCTCTGGTCACTTATGTATTTTGATAGTTCCTTCACATTCTTCTTTTTGCTTTCCAGATCCTGGAGAGCTATTGAAATGAGAGTATTCTTGCTTACCACAAGTTTTGCCTTTCCCCTCAGGCTCCTCCTTATGTTGTTCATCTGTGTTCCAGGTATTCCATGTATGCCCACTATACCTATTACATTACTCCCTTCCATAAGCTGTAAGAGTTGAGCCACTTCCTCTTCGTTCTTTTTTGAAACCATTCTACTTCACCTCCACCTTCACTGCCGGGCCCATGGTTGTCTTCACGTATATGCTATCAATGTTGCCCATTCCCTTCTCAAGCTTTGCAGTTATCTTTTTAAGAACTTCCTCTATGTTCTCCGTAATTTCCTCCGGTTTCATGGCCTTAGTTCCCACGGGTACATGGAATGTTCTCCTCTCCCTGCTTCTCGCCCTCACCGTTCTCTTGAGCGTGTTTATCATGGGGGCAGGATCCGAGCCTGGGGAGAGTGGTTTTGGCATTTTACCCCTGGGACCGAGGACAACTCCCAGTACCTTACCAATTTTGGTCATGAGCGCAGATTCCGCTAGGAAATAATCGTAACTGTTCGCCAGCTTTTTTGCTCTTCTTTTATCCTCTGCGAGTTTATCAATCTCTTCAGGAGAAATTATAAGATCCGCAGAATTCTTAGCCCTGTATGCAAGATCACCTGATGCAAAAACGGCCACCTTTATCTTTTTTCCCCTTCCATTGGGCAGGGCAATTTCTTCATTTATTCTTTTCTTTGGATCAGTCAGATCTATGTACTTTAAATTTATTGCCAGCTCAACACTCTCCAGGAACTTCCTTTCCTTTGAGCTTTCTATCGCCTTTTTCACAGCTTCATAAATATTTTTATCCATCCTTATTCCTCCTGTAGTTCATTCGAGCCATCCGGCTCTCCTACAGTTTTTTCTTCCATGAAATTGAGTTATTATTTAAAGTTTTTGAGAACTTTTTATTTAAAAAATATTATAAAAAATTATTAAAAATAATTTTTCTGAAAAAATCTATTCTTCAATGCTTATCTCATTATTCCTTATCTTTTCCTGTATCTCCCTAGGATCTTTGCCTTCGACTGTTACACCCATGGAAACGCATGAACCCAGTACCTCCATCACCATGGCCTTCACATTTGGTGAAAGCGAATCCTGTATCTTCATCTTTGCTATCTTGATCACCTTTTCAAGTGAGAGATCACCCACCTTGTTCGCCTTCGATGATCCGGACCCCTTCTCTATTCCAAGTTCCTTTTTTATTAGGGCACTTACTGGTGGCGTTCCCACGGTAACTGTGAATGTCTTGGTCTTTGGATCCACGGATACCTTAACGGGTACCTGCATTCCCTCATAATTCTTCGTTTTTTCATTAATTTCCTTCACCACCTGGCCTATGTTCACTCCCAGCGGACCAAGTGCAGGTCCCAGTGGTGGTCCAGGCGTAGCTTTTCCACCCTCTACCAGTATCTCTATAGTTTGAACCATTGAAATCACTCCTTTTCAATTACCCTAACTGATCCTGCCCTCACGGTGACAGGTATGGGTACTAGGGATTCGGTAAGTTCTACTACTATTTTATCATTTGCCACATCAATTTCAACAATCCTGCCCTTTTCACCTTTGAATGGACCATCGATAAGCTCGACAAAGTTTCCCACCTGTAGCGTTTCCACAGCTGAGCGCGGTGTCATGTAGTGTATCACCTCGGATATATCCATCTCCCCCTTTACCACACCCTTCACACCCTTTACATTCTTGATGAATGAAAGCATCCTGTCCGGCTGTATTGTTTCAACGAAAACATAACCCTTCAGCTTTGAAGTTTCACCGGGAACAAATATTGAAAATACGTAGTCAATCTTATTCTGTTTCACCTTTGCACCAAGATCCCTTGCCACATCCACCTCCTTGCCCACCTGCACCTTCAGGGCAACTATTGTGGCAACTATATTTATCTCTGCATTGCATATAGCTGAAACTGAAGGATCGTTATTCATTTCCACCTTTATGGAAATTTTAGCCCTGTCATTGTATTCAGAACTCTTTGGTGTTAAAACTTTTATCAGAAAATTAAATGGTTTAGGCGAAGGTAAATGCAACATTCTTTCAACTTGATGATTTTTGGAAGGAATTATTAGTTCTGAAATTTCCTCAATTTTCAATTTTTTATTTTCAAGGCCCTGGGAAGTGAGTATCCATTCAAGATTTCCATCCTTAACGTTGAAATCAAAACTTATTGTTAATTTATAATCCTGTGGAGCAGGTCCCAGCAATGTTACCTCCATGTCAGCATACCTGCCTGCAGAAATATCGAACCTTTCCCTGCTGCATGTCAAATGAATTGTTTCATTTCCTTTCTGTGCAATTTTCATCGCATCATTTAAATTATTGCTATCTATCAATACATTTCACCCCTCATGGAATTTTTGCAAGTATTACCATTAAATAGTAAATTATGAAACCAATGGCACCTATTAATGCAATACCCAGCGCCGTGATACCCACCACCTTGGTATATTCATCCCTTGTGGGTTTCCTGGCCATCTTGAGTATCCTGGAATATCTTCCTTTCCCTATTCTTGAGAACCAGTCCTCGATCTTTTCCTGAACATTTTCAAATCTATCTATGAAAGGCATTTTATTTCACCACATCCAATTTTATGCCTGAATCTGTAAACATATATTTTGGTTTTCCCTTTATACCCGTTATTACCACCATAACACCCATTTTCCTCCTGAAATCTGGTCTAATGGATGCACCCCATATTATCCTGGCATTCTTATTCATATGCGATTCGATTATCTGTACAGCCTTATGCGCCTCCTCCACAGTCATATCCTCTCCACCTATCACATCCACCAGTGCTCCTGTTGCATCACTTATGTCCATATCAATAAGGGGTGAGTTTATTGCGTTCATGGTGGCTGTCTCTGCCCTCTTTTCACCCTCACTTTCGCCCAGGCCTATAACGGCAAGACCGCTCTCCTTCATTATGGTCTTTAGATCATTGTAATCCAGATTTATTAAACCAGGTTTTGTGATCATTTCTGATATTCCCTTGATAGCTTTCACAAGTATGTTATCCGCTACTTTAAATGCCTTGTTCAGTGGCATCCTTGGTACTATCTTGAGGAGTTTATCATTCATAATTATTATGACAGAATCAGCATTTTCAAGCAATCTTTCAAGACCCCAGATGGCATTTTCAAACCTATATTTCCCCTCAGAACTGAAGGGAAGAGTCACAACTCCCACTGTGAGAGCCCCAAGCTCCCTTGCAACCTTTGCAACAACATGGGCAGATCCTGTTCCTGTCCCACCACCCATTCCTGCGGTGATGAAAACAATATCACTGCCCTCAAGCACTTTTCTTATGTCGTCTTCAGATTCAAGCGCAGATTTCATGCCTATCTCAGGTATGGCACCCGCGCCAAGTCCACCAGTGGTCCTTCTCCCAAGGAGAACCTTTCTCTGTGCCCTGGTCATATAGAGGTGGGCAGCATCCGTATTCATGGCAATGAGTTCAACATCCTGTATACCATCCTCTATTATCCTGGAAATGGTGTTTGAACCCGCCCCTCCACATCCCACTATCTTTATTTTTGTCCTAAGAGATTTGAGCAATTCCACCAATTCCTGCTCTTCAGGATTTTCCACCATTATTATCACCGGTCTATATATTCCTCACAATTATTTTCATGTTTGCAGGTCTTTTGGTTACATTGAGTACCTTCATCCCGTATATTTCCTCTATACCCTTTTCGTATGCAATATCCACAAGCCTCTGGGATATTATTCCACCCGTGATGAGCGTGCTTCCTTTTATATCACTTGTGGAAAGTTTGTCAAATAGTTCATTCAGCTGTATTGTGTGCATTACATTACCATCGGAATCCGTAATGAAGGCCACCTTCTTTTCAAATGCATCCAGGAGGAGATCGTCCTTTTTTCTGTCCTCCTTCTTTGTCTCCTCCTCCATATTATTTGCAGGTGCCTCCATTTTCTTATTTTCAGGTGCTTCAACTTTACCCAGCTTTTCAAGTTCCTCATTCATACCATGTGTGGCTAGATACTGTTCCACAGTCATCTTATTCCTCAGGGCCTTTACTATCTGTTTATACGTAAGTTCCTCCACCTCCCTGCCAGGTGGTGCCCTGGCAACGAAGTCTATTTCGGCTACCTGGAGTAATTCCTTGAAGATTAGATCGCCTCCCCTGTCACCATCCAGGAATGCTGTGGCCACCCTTTCCTTTGTAAGATCTATTATTGTTTTCGGAATGTTGGTACCTTCAACGGCTATTGCATTCTTTATACCATATTTT
>CAYSIM010000069.1:0-3396 GCA_964431165.1 uncultured Thermoplasmatales archaeon
AAGGTTCATGCAGAAGTATGCTCCACAGAAAATGGAGCTCGCTCCCAGGGATGTTGTTTCAAGATCCATGATGTGGGAAATACAGGAAGGAAGGGGATTCACAGGTCCATGGGGTCCATATCTTCTCCTGGATCTTAGGCATCTGGGTGATGAAAAAATAAAGGAAAGGTTGCCAGCTATAAGGGATATTGCATTGAAATTCAATGGTATAGATCCAAAGGATGAACCATTACCTGTTAGGCCCGCAGCACATTACACCATGGGTGGCATCCATGCGGATAATGATACACAGACACCCGTTAAGGGAATATTTACAGCAGGTGAAGCATCTTGCATTAGTATCCATGGCGCCAACAGGCTTGGATCAAACTCCACTGCTGAATGCCTGGTGTTTGGCGATATTTCTGGTAGAAATGCAGCAATTTATGTTCAAAAGGCTTCAATGAATGAACTTAATATGGAAAGGGTAAAGGCGGAGGAAAATAGGATCTACGTTGAAGCATTCAAGGAAAGAGGTAGTGAAACTGTTCCCATCCTAAGAAGGGAACTGAATGAAACCATGCAGGAAAAGGTGGGCATATTCAGGAATGAAAAGGATCTTACGGATGCTTTGAAGAAGATAAAATCACTTCAGGAAAGGTTCAGGAATGTTTACGTTGAGGATAGGGTGATGGAATACAATACCAATCTATTCACATACCTTGAGCTTGATAACCTTCTAGAGGTAGCAGAAGTGGTGATACTTGGAGCCATAGCAAGAAAGGAAAGCAGGGGTGCACACTATAGAACCGATTACCCGAAGAGGGATGATGTTAACTGGATGAAGCATACAATTGCCCAGAGGGTAAATGGAGAGATTGTACTGAGCTACATACCTGTTAGGGTGACAAAATGGAAACCGGAGGAGAGGAAATACTGAGGTGATAATATGGATAAGGTAATCTTCAGGATAAAAAAGGGTACGCCAGAAAAATGGGAATACAGGGAGTATGAAGTGCCTGTGGAAAATGGCACTACCATACTTGATGCCCTGTACTACATCAGGGACAACCTTGATAGAACGCTCTCCTTCAGGGCATCGTGCAGGATGGAGGTATGCGGATCATGTGCCATCATGGTGAACAATTTTCCAAGGACTGCCTGTTCCACTCAGATAAAAACGATTGGCAAAAAGGTGATTACGCTTGAACCCCTGGCGGGATACAAGTGGATCAGGGATCTTGTTGTTGATTTTGATGAATTTTTCAGGAAACATGAAAGTATCAAACCATATTTGATAAGGAAGGATGTTCCTGAGGGGCAGATATTGCAATCCCCTGAACAACTGGCCAAGTACAAACAGTTTACCCTCTGTATTAAATGCGGTGCATGCCTTGCTGCCTGCCCCGTGGCCGTAAGCGATCCTTTCTACCTCGGCCCTGCTGCCCTTGCAGCTGCCTACAGGTTCAATGCGGATAGCAGGGACCAGGGTAAGAATCTTAGACTTGCAGTGGTGAGTGATGCTGAAGGCTGCTGGAGATGCCACTTCTCCTCAGAATGCTCGGAGGCATGCCCTAAGGATATAGATCCTGCTGGTGCAATACAGAAGTTGAAGGTACAATCCGCCGTATACGAAATTAAAAAGGTTTTCAGACTAGGGGTGAAGGATTAATGTCTTTTAAGGATTCATTAAACTGGATAAACATAAAGGGAAGGCATTTACAGAGCGGCATAGCTTTCATTCTCCATAGACTTACAGGTCTTGTCATATTACTATACCTTTACATGCATCTAACTGCACTTTCTCAACTATTGAATGGTGGAATTGCATACAAAAATTTTCTTGCAACAGTAGAATCACCACCTTTCGTTGTGCTGGATATCTTACTCTTCCTGGTAATATTTTACCACGGTGCTAATGGAATAAGGCTCGTAATACAGGAATTTGGTATAGGAACAAGGAAGAGAAAGCTATTTTTCTGGGTGATGATGGCACTGGGTCTTGTGGGATGGATTCTACTCACATATTTCGTTGTGAAGAGTTTCATGGGGGGAGCATAAATGGCATTCAATGAGAGTGTAAAGAAAACAATGGAACCCCTTGCATGGCTATTCCAGATGATCACTGCCATATTCATGGTATTTTTCCTGGGTGTTCACCTTATCATTGCACATGCCTATGGATTAAACAACATTCTTTTCCAGAAAATACTTGAAAGATTACAGGATCCCTGGTGGCAGGCATTCTATATAGTTTTCATAATATCCGTAACATACCATGCACTCAATGGCCTCAGAGGCATAATCCTTGATATGGGTGTGAAGAGGATAAAGCTGATAAACATAATATTCTGGATAGTGGCAATAGGCACAATAATATATGCAGTATGGCTTCTATTCTCAATTATTGCCACTGCAGGAGCAGTTTAAAGCACATGAAAAGGGAATTACTGGAAATACTCAGATGTCCCGTATGTCTGGGTGAACTGGATCTCCAGGTGATTGAAGAAAGGGAAGAGATAGTAAAAGGGAAAATGTAAAAAATGTGGCAGGGTATACAAGATAGAGGAGGGTATACCCATGCTCCTACCTGAAATGGCTGAAGGTGATAAGGATGATTGAAGATATGGTATTATCGCTCAGGGAAGAAATGGTAAAGACGCTCATGGAAATGATACCTATAGTGGCAATCAGCCCGGAATCCGGCGGAAAGGGTGAGCTTGAAAGGGCTGAATTTCTGGAAAGGAAATTGAAGGAAATAGGACCGGACGTTATTGAAAGGGTGGATGCAAGGGATGATAAGGGCTTTATAAGACCAAATATAATAGCTAAACTGTACGGCGAAAATAGGGATAAAACAGTATGGATTGTAGCGCACATGGACACTGTGCCCGAAGGTGACAGATCTTTATGGGAAGGTGATCCATTCACCCCTTACATAAAGGATGGAAAGATTTATGGAAGGGGAAGCGAAGATAATGGCCAGAGTCTCGTGGGTGCTCTCTATGCATTTAAGGCAATAAAAATTTCAGGCATAAAGCCAAAAAATTCCATTGGTCTTATTTTCGTTTCAGATGAGGAAATGGGAAGCAAATACGGTCTTGAATATGTTGTGAACAATTATAAATTTGGCAGAAAGGATGAATTCCTTGTACCAGATTCAGGAAATGAAGAAGGAACTGAGGTGGAAATATCGGAGAAAGGTATACTATGGTTCTCCATTACTGTGAATGGAAAGCAGGGTCATGCATCAAGGCCGGACCTTAGCCTGAATGCGCACAGGATAGGGATAGAGCTTGCTGGAAAGATAGATAAGATGCTCCATGAAAAATATAAGAATATAGATAATATATTCATACCACCCTATTCCACATTCGAACCTACAAAGAAGGAAGCAAATGTACAGAACATAAACAC
>CAYSIM010000069.1:3408-5588 GCA_964431165.1 uncultured Thermoplasmatales archaeon
GTATTTTATTTTGACTGCGGGATCCTTCCGGAGTATTCACTTGATTCAGTGATAGAGGATGTTAAATTATTGTGCCATACAGAGGAGAGGGAGACGGGTGCAAGAATAGACTTTAACATTGTGCAGAGAGCAGACAGCGCCGGAACAACGGACAAAAATTCAGAAATTGTGCAGAAATTACTCAGGATAATAAAGGAAAAAAGGGGAAAGGAACCGAAACTTGTGGGTATTGGCGGAGGCACATGTGCGGCAATAGTGAGAAGGAAGGGATTTCCCGCGGTTGTTTGGTCAACACTGGATCCTGTTGAGCACAGTCCAAATGAATACTGTAAGATAGAAAATCTCGTTAATGATGCTGTTGTTTTTGCCCTTCTACTTGTATCATAATTTTTTCCATTTTTTTAATCAATTCAATGGAAAAAATGATTTTGGAATATATTAAAAAATAGCTTCAATCCTTGAAACTTAAAATATATAAATTTGATTTTTCTCATAAAAGAAATTCACAAAGCCTGGAGGAATGAGATTGCTTCATTTACATCGAATGAAATTATTTTACCTGAATCCATGAGGATTTTTCCATCAACTATTGTATGTGTTACATTGAGACCTTTCAGGCCATAAACAACATTGGGCACCACATTTTCCTTTCTTAGTGGAATGGCACCAGGGAATGGATCCAGAACGATGATATCTGCAATTTTACCCTCCTCGATGGAACCTAGGAGGTTGGATACCTTCAATGCCCTTGCTCCATTCAATGTGGCAAAATCCAGTATTTCCTGGGAATTGAGAACAGATGCATCCCATCTATCATTCTTGTGCATCAGACCAGCTGTTTTCATAACATCGAACATGTCCAGATTATTATTTGTTACAGAACTGTCCGTGCCAAGGGTAACGTTTACCTTCCTTCTTAACATTTCCGGTACAGGTGCAGCACCACCGGTGCCCAATTTCATATTACTCACAGGGTTGTGTGAAACATTAACACCTGCCTGTGCCAGGTAATCTATTTCTCTTAATGTAAGCCAGACGGTGTGCGCTGCCATTAAATTGTTTGAAAGAAAACCTATTTCCTTCAGATGCTCCACAGGTCTCCTGTTTTTCTTTTTCAGAAAATCGTAAACCTCCTTCCTTGTTTCTGAAAGATGCATGTGCATTATAACACCATACTTTTCCGCCAGTTCCTTCCCTTTTAAAAGTGTTTCATCTGAACAAACGTAGACACCCTGAAATCCTACAGAAGGAACTATCCTTTCCCTTTTCATATGGTAAGAAATAAAATGCTCTGCATTTTTCAATGGATCTCCCTTCTGTGTTGTATATTCTTTATCAAGTGTTACCCATGAGAGGAATCCCCTCAAACCAGACTTTTCAACCGCTCTCGCTATTATGTCTTCATCATAATAAAGATCGAGGAATGAGGTGGTTCCCGTCCTGATCATTTCTGCCATTGAAAGTAAAGCTGAATAATATATGTCCTTCTCGCTTCTTTTCGCATCAAGAGAGAATGTTTTCTCAAGAAATTTATCCAGCCGTAGGTCTTCAATTGCACCCCTGAACATACTCATTCCCACGTGTGTATGTGTATTTATCAATCCAGGCATTACTATCTTACCTGTGGCATCTATAACATACTCTGCTTCATGCGAAATATTCCTTCCAATTTCCGTTATGAAATTATCTTCAATGTATATATCTGAATTAATGATTTTTCTTTCAAGATCCTGTGTAATAACTGTCCCGTTCTTTATTAAAATGCTCATGGATAGATTTAACATTAATTTGGTATATTTTATTTTCGTTTTTATGGGATTTTTTTAAATATTTCAAATATATTCTGTATTTCTCACAGGGTGAAATTATGGAAAGGGTGGTGATTGCAGTCGGTGGAAATGCACTCCTGAGGCAGGGAGATAAGGGAACAGCGGAGGAACAGATGAAAAGGGCAAAGGAAACGGCAGAGAGCATATCATGGATATTTGAAGGTAGGGAGGTGGCACTTACCCATGGAAATGGTCCCCAGGTGGGTGCAATTTTACTCCAGAATGAATATGCAAGGGATATTGTACCATCAATGCCACTTGATGTTTGCGGGGCTGAATCCCAGGGCATGATAGGATACATGCTAGGTGAGGCATTCACGAATGTTCTGAAATCAAGGGGTATTTCCAGAG
>CAYSIM010000069.1:5598-6389 GCA_964431165.1 uncultured Thermoplasmatales archaeon
AAGGGTGGAGGTGGATGAGGGTGATCCTGCTTTCAGGAACCCCACCAAACCCATAGGACCTTTCTATACGAGGTACCAGGCCCAGGAACTCATAAGGGAAAAGGGCTGGAGAATGGTAGAAGATTCAGGCAGGGGCTGGAGGAGGGTAGTACCTTCACCTGAACCCAAAAAGATTGTGGAAGGTGAGGCAATTTTAAAACTCATGGGATCCGGTTACATAGTCATATCCGTGGGTGGAGGGGGAATACCTGTGATAAGAAGGAATGGAACGCTCATTGGTGTGGAAGGTGTAATAGACAAGGACCTGGGTGCGGCCACGTTGGCTAGAGACATAGACGCCCTTGAGCTCATAATACTTACCGCTGTGGATACCGTTTACCTTAATTATGGTAGAGAAAATCAGAAATCAATTGAAAGTTCCACATCAAAGGAAATGATGGAATATTATAAACAGGGACATTTTAAGCCCGGCAGCATGGGACCGAAAATACAGGCTGCGATAAAATTCCTGCAGAATGGTGGCAGAAAGGTGCTTATCACAAGTCCTGAAAAACTCAAGGATGCCTACGAGGGAAAATCTGGAACCTGGATCTATCCCTGAAGAATATTCTTGAATTTTTTCAGTATTTCCTTTGCCCTTTCACCATCAATTTCATCCATATTGAGATTTTTTATTTCCTCAGTTATTATAATTTCCATCAATGATCTTTGTGTGATCTTCTGTACCCTTTTCACCTCAAGGGCATTTTCCTCTTCAATTTTTTTCAGAATTTCCCTCGCCCTGTTTATTA
>CAYSIM010000070.1:0-6373 GCA_964431165.1 uncultured Thermoplasmatales archaeon
GAAACCTTTCTCATGAAATATCCTAAGATCTAGAGGATCGCTTTCCATTACTCTTGTGATTATATGAAAGTTCATAAACCTTTTCTTATTCATATTCCAAGATGGATCCTGTGAAAAAATTCAGGGAATTCCTTGACAAAATGGGCATAGATAGGCTCTACGAGCCGCAGGAGGAGGCCATAAATAAGATATTCCAGGGTAAGAGTGTGGTAGTATCAATGCCCACGGCAAGTGGAAAAACGCTCATAGCCTATTCTGCCATAATAAGGGCCCTTTCTTTAAACATGAAGGCTCTTTATGTCGTTCCATTAAGGGCGCTTGCCATGGAAAAATATGAAGAACTTGTTGACCTTCTAGGCAATGAATACAGGGTAATGCTTTCCATAGGTGATTACGATGCAAGTTCCAAGGAATTAAAGCAAGCAGATGTTGTTGTTGCAGTTTATGAAAAAATTGATTCAGTTTTAAGGCATGACCCGGATTATCTATATTCTGTTGGAGTTATTGTTGTTGATGAAATACACATGCTGCAGGATGAGGGCAGGGGACCTACCCTTGAAATAGTCCTGACAAGGATGAAACACATGAAGAATAGCCTTCAGCTGGTTGCACTTTCCGCAACAATAAAAAATTACAGGGAGATAGCGGAATGGCTTGAGGCAGATTATGTTTATAGTGATTTCAGGCCTGTTCCCTTGAGAATAGGCATATACCATGATGGTGTTCTTGAATATCTGGACGGTGAAATGGAATTCATAAAGGAAGATAGGCTAAGAATAGGTAACCTTGTTAGGAGATCACTCGAAAATGGTGGCCAGGTTTTAATATTCGTGAGCAGGAGATCTTATGCCGAGTCTTTGGCTGAAAAGTTGGGTGAAATCACATCTATGTATTCAGATGAATTTGATGTTCCCGAGATAATTGATGAAGAAAAGAATATCTACGATGATAAAATAATACAGAATGTTAAGCGTGGTGTTTGCTTCCACCATGCAGGACTTTCTAATCCACAGAGAAAATTTGTTGAAAAACTTTTCAGGGAAAGAAAAATCAAATGCCTTGTGGCAACTCCCACACTTGCCGCAGGTGTTAATTTACCTGCAAGAACAGTGATAGTGAGGGATTTAACCAGATATTCCCAGGACGGTTCAGTGTTAATTCCAGGATTCGAAATAAACCAGATGCTGGGCAGGGCTGGAAGACCCAAGTACGATTCATATGGCGAAGGAATTGTTGTGGCAAAGAAAGGGTATGTTGATCTAGAATCAATACTGGAAATGGGTGATATAACATCAAAACTTGGAACGTTCATCGCTCTCAGGCAGCACATCCTTGGCCTTATTTCTTCGGGTCTTGTTGATGATGAGGATTCTGTTCTTGAATTCTTCAGGAACACATTCCTTGGCCATCAGGGCATGAAGGACCTGGATTTTCTCATCAGGGATACTCTATCATTTCTTGAAGAGGAGGAGTTAATCAGATCCTTCAGGGGTCTAAGGCCCACACCCCTGGGAAAGATGATATCCGATCTTTACATAGATCCTGTTACAGGGATAGCATTCAAAAATTCATTCAAGCATGATTACATGGACCTCTATGCGCTTTACGTTGTTTCCTCGGCTACGGAAATGGTGCCACTCACCTCCAGGGAGGAAGAATTTGAATTTCCGGATCATCCAGGTTTCGATGACAGGAACGATTCCGCTCTTAAGACGGCAAGGATGTTACTTGACTGGGCAAATGAGGAGGAGATGAATGATATTCTTGAAAGATATGGAATAGGCCCTGGAGATATACATATGAGGGTGGATATTGCTGACTGGCTTCTTTATTCATACTCCAGAATAGCATATTTGCTCCAATCCTCGCATGCATTGCACCTTGAGATACTCTGGAAGAGGGTAAAGTATGGCATAAGGCCTGAGCTCCTTGACCTTGTTTCCCTTACGGGTATTGGAAGGGTGAGGGCAAGGAAACTTTACAATTTTGGATTCAGGAATCTGGAAGATATTGCCAATGCCGAGCCGGAAAAAATTGCTAATATACCAGGAATAGGTGAAAAAATTTCAAATTATATAGTAAAAGAGGCAAGAATTGCAATCACAAAGAAAAAAAATATTTAAATACAAAAAGTTATAACATCACGATGGAAAAAAATGTAATCCTGTGGAAAGTTGGCATCATAGGTGATAAGGGTGTGGGCAAATCATCCCTGATCACCAGGTTTGTTTACGGTACATTCCCACCCAATGGTGCGGATGATTTTTCTTCACAGCTCGTGAGGAAAAAGATTGACTGTAAACAATCCAACCTGGAGGTGCTTCTCCAGGAAATAGAACCAAGTACGCTATCCCCAAAAAAGGTGGAAAATGCAAAGGCCATAATACTTGTTAGTGATGTGACAAGGGTGGATTCCCTGGATCTGATTGAAAAGATAGGTAAAAGGGTGCAGGAAATAAATCCAAAGGTGCACATGGTGATAATTGGCAACAAATCAGATCTGAAGTACAAGGCTGAATTCTGGCTTGAAGAAATAAAGTGCGTTTCAGAGAATTTGAACGCAATACTTTACGGCGTTACAAGTGCAAAGACGGGTGAAAATGTGGAGGATGGATTTACATTCATGTGCAGGAAAATAATCAAAGCAAAAGGTAATGTATGATATTAAGGGTAAAGCAGGGTAAAATAACCTTCATGAAAAAGGCACTCAGGGATTCTCTTCTGAACGATAATTTTTCAGTCTCAGGCAGAAGGGAGTTCTCCATACTTCCCATAGAGGCTCTTTATCTTATGCAGGAGAAGAATGCAAGGGTGCTGATGGAAAATGAAATTCTGGACTCAAAAAAATTCCAGGATATTTTTAAAATTAACATGAAAGAATATGCTGTCTTCCTTGATCTGAGGAGAAGGGGCTACCAGGTGAATGGAAATTTTGAGATAAAAAATCCACCCTTGAAGGTTCAGATCTTCTACCCCAGTGATATTGTTTCTCGGGATTCCCTATATGATTCCATAGCAGCAGTGGTGGACGATGACCTGGATTGCACCTATTTTCTCATAAAAAATGAGGAAATTAAGGGGGAATTCGATCATCCTGATCCATATTTTCCCGAAGGAAAGGGTGATTTCAGCGATGAGGAAAAGAGGTACCTTTATTTCGATCTCATAGATAGAAAATGCAAGGTAAAATCAGGATTAAAATTCGGAACAGAGTTCATCGCATATGTGAAGAAAGAAGATGTTCATTCAAAATACATGATAAAAATACTCAGGGAAGGTATGGAATGGATAGAGGTGGCAGGTCTTGCCAGGGTGGCAAATGGTGTTAAAAAAACACTTATACTTGCGGTGAAGGGTGAAAAATTTTCTTACTATTCAATCACCTGGCAGAGGCTTTAATTCTTTTTCCATGAAAAAAGCATTCCTGGATCCCCTGTAAGGTATTATGTAATAATTTTCTATTATTCTTGATTTCCTGTACCCGAGGGATTCATAAAACTTTATGGCGGAATAATTTTTTTCCCTTACCTCCAACACCACCCTGACTGCTCCCCTTGTTTTGCAAATACTTTCCATCTCCTTCATCAGAATCTTTCCAATGCCCTTACCCTTCTTTTCAGGGAGAACTGCAATGCTTTCCACATGGCATGCGTTTCCTTCGAAGAAAAATGCGATGTATGCATATTCATCGTATAATAAAATAATGGAATTTTCAACCATTTCCTTTATTTCAGCATCCATATAGGCAAATTTTCTGAATACCCTTTTCTCAATTTTCTTAATTATTTCGAAGTCCTTGATTGTTCCCTGCCTTATCAATGGCATAATGCAGATGGTAACATCAATGGTAATATATTTTTTATTGGGAAAATTTTTAAGCAAATATTCTCTTTCTTATCCCATGGAAAAACCACTTGAAGGATACTGCATTTATCATAGGGAAGGGAAATGTTATTTTGTTATTTCAAACCCTGTTCCCTGCAAGCTTTGCTTTAATTTTGTAACATTTGAGCAGAAGATAAAAAGCAAATATAGAATTTCAAAGGATTTCATCACACTTTACGACATAATTAAGGAGGATAAAACTTTCAGATCCCTTTTCCCTGAATCAGGTGAAAGGGTACAAACAACCTTATTCTAAAACTTTTTCAAATTCTGGAAATATATTTTACCCTTAAAATAACCTGGGATAGATGAACTGCCATATGATGAGGAAAACAACAATGAGTGAAAGTGCTGCAGTAACCCCGGAAGCAATCTTTTCGTGCTTTGCTATCTTCCATCTTTCAAGCATACCGGATAATAGATCCCTTAAAACATATCCTCCATCAAGGGGTAAAAGTGGGAGTACATTTGTTAGACCCAGCATTAAATTTATCCAGAATATCCAGTAAACTAAATTTGCAAGTGGCCAGAATATTATAGGTGAAAATGGTACAGAATATATTGAGGCGAAATAGGATGGAAAAGGAGATAGTCCTATGAATGGGAGTGTTATGAGGGTAATTATACCGGGGAAAATTCCACCCGAGAATGGATTTGCCACGATTCCCAGGATCGTTGAGGGATCACTGTATGAGATATTCATGTAAGCCATTGCAACACCCAAAAAACCCTTACCCTTGTAGCTTTCGCTGTTGTAGTTTGGTGCATACACCTGGTAGAATGAATATTTGTCTACCAGGGTAATATTCAAGCCAATTTCATTTCCCCTTTCCATCATTACTATGTGTATTGACTCGCCTGCCGTTGTATTTTCCATGAAAGAATTGAAGGATGTGCCGTTCCTCATCATTTTTCCATTTATGGATATTAGTATCTCCCCTGGTTTTATGCCGGCCTTGTATGCAGGGCTACCAGGAACAACTGAATTCACCCATAGACCGGATGTTGTATTGATGGAAATTGTATGTGAATCCCTTATGGCCTTCACTGCAACAGGAATCCCTGGATCCAATCCTATGGTATTGAGTGCTTTTGAATCTTTTATTGAGAAATTTCCCACAGATACTATCAAATCCCCCTGATTTATGAATCCATTGCCTGAATATGTAACCAGGGCTCCCTGCGATGGTGAAGATACTGAGGAGAGCATGAGGAGAAATAGGGCAAGGAAAACAAACGCATATATCATATTCGTTGATGGACCTGCAGAAAAAACCTTCATCCTTGCACGCCTCTTCGCCTTTGAGAGTTTCTCCTCATCAGGCTCAACAAAGGCTCCTACTGGCACTATGAAAAGAAGAATGCCCATGGATTTTATATCTATATCATTATTTGCACTGAGTAACCCATGGGAAAGTTCGTGAACCACAACGGCAACTATTATCGCTATAATTCCATATGTAACAGGTATGAATGGATTTATACCCGGGATTCCAAGGGCAGCCAGGGGTGAAGGGGCCTGTGATTTAGGTATGCCGAGGACCAGTGTTGCCTCCCATATTAAAAGGGCGAGCGTAAGAACCATGAAAATTAGGGCGATTATGATTGAAAAATTACCATAGTATGACCAGAATTTTCTCTTTCCAAATCTTTCTATTGATTCCTTTCCTCTAGTGGTGCTCAGCATCAGGGCAGGGCCGTATGGTCTTATTTTCTTAAAACCTCTTTTGGCTACGTAAATTACAATAATAAACCAGATTAAAAAAATTAGAATGATTATAGTTAACCAGGGCATAATTACAGGTATCCTATCTTCTCCAACTCTTTCTTAAGCTTGTTTACAGCTTCTATTATTTCCTCTTTCTTCTTGGCCCCTGTGCATACTACCTTTCCTGAACCGAATAGAAGGAGAACAACCTTTGGATCCTCCACCCTGTAAACAAGGCCAGGGAATTGCTCAGGTTCATATTCCACATTCTCAAGACCAAGGCTCATGGCAATATCTGTCAGATTAAGGTCCACGCCAAGATCGTATACTGCCACAATATTCTGCACTATTATTTCAGGCTTATCGTACACGGAAATTCCTGCCTTCCTAAGTTTCTGAAGTATTGTATCTATTGTGAGATTTACTGCACTTATGTCCTTTGCACCTGTGCAATTCACCTTACCGCTCCTGAATATTAGAACTGCTGTCTTGGGCTCATGGAGCCTGTATATGAGTCCTGGAAATTGATCTGGTTCGTATTCTGAACCATCAAGCGCTATTGCAATTCTGCTCAGGTCTAGTTTATCAGCTATTGTGGTGGATGCCACTATGTTTTCAATGGTTACATTTTCATCCTCCATAATTTTCACCTTTTAACTTGTATTTAAATATAGTATTTATACTTTGGTTTTCTCTTTACAACACAAAAGAACATTCATTTTACACATATTCATAATATTTTTTGATCATTTTTAAAAATTTTTCAAAATCATCCAAACC
>CAYSIM010000071.1:0-771 GCA_964431165.1 uncultured Thermoplasmatales archaeon
GGGGCCGATGAGGTTCCTCATTATGATCCTTCCCTTATCGTTACCATCCAGTATCTTTACCTTCACCTGTATTACCTCGCCAGTCATTCCCGTCCTTCCGACTATTTCCATTACCTCTGCCGGTGTAGCTTCGTCAGGCATCTATTTTCACCCTATTTTTTTATTTTAGATATTTCTTCAATTATTTTCTTGAAATCCTCTTCACTCTTTCCAAATTCTACCACAGCAACGCTGGCAGCTGATTTTATGCCAATCCTGGAGCCCAGATCATTTTTCGTTCCCGCAAATGCGTAGGGAACATTCTTCTCATCGCATAGATACGGTAAATGTGCTACCACCTCAGGTGGTGAAACATCCGTTGCTATTACAACGAATTTTGCCTCCATTCTCTCCACTGCTTTTGTTACCTCATTAGTGCCCTTCCTCACCTTTCCGGACTCCTTTGCCACTTCCACTGCTGAGAGTATCTTATCCTGAAGATCCTTAGGTACCTCGAATTTCATATATGTTGCATCTGCCATATATCATACACCTCTTTCATTTATTCAATCACAGGTAGGAATGGAAAAGTTGCCTCATTATTTATATTTTATGGTGGCAATAACCATGCGGAGGAATCATCGTAGAATTCCTTCTTCCAGATTGGTACAGTATCCTTTATGCTGTCGATTATGTATCTGCACGCCCTAAAGCCCTCATCCCTATGCTTCGAAGAAACTGCTATGAATACAACAATATCCCCTGGAAGAAATTCGCCTATTCTATGATGGA
>CAYSIM010000071.1:784-3749 GCA_964431165.1 uncultured Thermoplasmatales archaeon
CAGGATACCGAATTTTTCCTTTGCATACTTGCATATTTTTTCCGTTTCCTGCAAGGCCATGGGTAGATATGCATCATAAAGAATTTTTTTTACCCTTTTACCCTCATTTTCTTCCCTAACTGTGCCTATGAATGTCACTATTGAACCATTTTTTGGTGTGCTTATTTTCTCAATCAGGGCCGTCATATCTATCTTTTCATTATCTATTCTTACGGTCATATTTTTATCTCCCTCCACGAATACCTGTCAAATTCGCTGAAAATACAGCCACAGTAACCCTGCCTGTATAGACCGTATTTTTTAGCTATTTCATCACCCTTGGGATAAAGTTCCCTGAAATCCCTGTAGTAGAATTCTATGCCATACTTTTTTGCCACGGATTCACCTATTTCCCTGACAAGCTCATGCTTCTGGTAGGGAGAATAAAGCAATGAAGTGGTGAATGAATTGTAGCCATGATCCTTTGCATACTTTGCCGTTTTGTCAAGCCTGTCAGCATAGCAAAATCTGCATCTAAGAACGTCAGATTTTCTATTCAGCATGGTAGCCTTTTCCAGCCATTCTTGAAGAGGATATTCATTGTTCACTATGAGCTTGAATTGTTTTTCCTTGCTCAATCTCATGATCGTTTCAAGTCTTCTCAGATATTCCCTGTAAGGCTGAATGTTTGGATTGTACCAGTAAACATGGTAGTCACTTAATTCTTCAAGGATGGGTGAAACACAGGGTGCACAGCAGGCATGTACAAGGATCATGAGAACCTCGGTTCCCTCTTCTCGAAGAATGCGTTTATGGCCTCCTTACCATTCCTGGAGGAGACTATTCTTCCAAAATATTTTGATTCCAGCAAATAGGAATTCTCAAGAAGCATGTGCTTGTAGGCTTTCAGGGCATCAGGATTTTTTTTCGAAATTTCCTGGGCAATCTTTATCGCCTCTGAAACGGGATCATCCGATAGCCTGTGAATTATACCAAGTTTTAATGCGCTTTCAGCATCAATAACAGTGCCTGTTAAAAGTAAATATGAAGCCAAGCTTTTTCCTAAATAACCGAGCAGTCTTTCTGCGCCTCCCCATCCTGTTACAAGACCAACGTTTATTTCCGTCTGACCCAACTTCACATCCTTTGATGCTACCCTGATATCACAAGCAAGGGAGAGCTCCATGCCACCACCATATGCAGGTCCGTTAAGTGCAGCTATGTAAATTTTCTCAGATCTTTCTATTCTATTCATAAGATCCTGTCCCCTCTGTGAGAATTCTATACCCCTATTTTCATCAAGCTTGAGCATCTCAGATAGATCACCGCCAGCGGAAAAGAATCTACCGCTACCTGTTATTATTACAGAAATTATTTTATCAATTTTTTCAAGGGAATCAACTGCATTTATGAGTTCATCAAGCAGGTCCAAGTTCATTGCATTTGCCTTCTCTTCCCTCATTATTTTTATCACTGCATAATTTTCATATTCCCTGAGTTCAATCATAATTAACTCAATGCAACATTACATTTTTATTTTTTCCCTTTGATGCTCTTTACATAAAATATGGAAATTATCATGCCTGCAGCGATGAATATGTAGGAGAAGAATATATTGGAATTGAATCCCCAAAATGTAATTACAGGTATTGCCACTGCTGGACCCACAACCCAGCCCATGCTCTGCGCCATGTTAAGGAGTGCCTGTGATCTGCTTTCCTTACCCTTGGGTGAAACTATTCCAACATAGGTACTGGCTGATACTATGAAAGCTGACCATTTCATGCCCGATACTATCTCTGCTATTATCATCAACTGTGGTGAATTTAAAAGAAAATAAAGCAGGAATGTGAGGAAATATCCAGCAATTCCCGTAATGAATATGTACTTTATGCTGAATTTATCAGACAGATAGCCAAATAATGGTGTGAATGCTACAACTGAAATAGACTCAACACCGTAAAGAAAACCTATCCAGGAGTCAGAGAATTTTGTTGAGAAATAAACGGGTAGCAAAGAATAAATTTCACCTGAGGCGCTCATAACGAAGAAAACAGCGAGTGAAATCATGAAAATATCCCTGTTTTCCCTGAATATGGAGAATGCATCCTTCATGTGCAATGGTATTCTTCCAGGTTTTCCCTCATGCCTGAATGTGGGGAACGGTATCCTGCTCCTGTCTATTTTTGATCTCTGTTCCTTTATGGCTGATTGTGAAACAATGGCTGAGATTATGAAAAGTAAGGTGGAAATAATGAATATTAACTTTATACCAAAAAATAAGTAGATTGTACTTCCAAGCAAGCTTCCTATTGTATAACCCATCTCTATGAATGAATTGAAAATACCGAAATAGAGGCCAACATTCTCCTTACCTATTTCCACAATGAGTGCGCTTGCAGTAGGTGTACTCATGGATGAAAATATACCCTGAAGTATCCTGTATTCCACTATGATCAAGGGTACCGTGGCAAGGGACATGAAATAAAAAAATAGACCTGAGAATGCATTACCGATTGAAATGAAAATTTTTTTATGCCCTGTACTGTCGGATATCTTCGCCCATGGATACTGCGCAACGCTACCGAAGAGATTGAACATTATGGATACCATGGTGATGAAAATTATTCCACCGCCTATCAATGAAACATAAACAGGCAGGTATGGCCATGCCATACCCCATCCTATGTTTGCAAGGAGAAATGCGGTTGAAAGTGCTATAAGGTTCCTGTCCCTGTACCAGTGCATCTATGGTGTATCTCAAAGGAATAGATAAAAATTCACTCTGTGAAAAATATTAATAATGTGTTTAAATTTTCACATACAGATGGCCGGGGTGGGGTAGTGGTGATCCTTGGGGACTGTGGATCCCTAGACCCGGGTTCGACTCCCGGTCCCGGCCCTAAAATGTTTTAAATTCCTATTTCCATGGGTGTTCCATGGGAAAAATAAGGGAACTGGATGAAAAAACAAGGTCACTTATAGC
>CAYSIM010000071.1:3798-6347 GCA_964431165.1 uncultured Thermoplasmatales archaeon
AGGAAATTGTTGAAAACTCCATTGATGCGGGTGCAAGTATCATTACTGTGGAAATAGAAAATGGTGGAAAAAAGTCAATCATCGTTTCAGATGATGGTGAAGGTATGTCAGAGGAAGATGCTTTATTGAGTGTGAAAAAGCATTCCACAAGTAAAATTTCCAGAATAGAGGATCTATTTTCCCTAAGGACCCTGGGTTTCAGAGGCGAGGCCCTTTTCAGCATTTCATCAGTGTCAAGGATGGAGTTATGGACGGGTACATCAATGGATGAACTTTCCACACGCATATGCATAGAATTCGGAAATATTGTAAAAAAGGAAAGGGCAGAGCCTAGAAAGGGGACTGTTATTACGGTGAGAGATCTATTCCAGAATCTTCCAGCAAGGAAAAAATCCCTAAAATCCGAACAGTCAGAATTCATAAAAATTCTTGAGATCATGAAAATTTTCGAGCTTTATCACCACAGAATACATTTCATACTTAAAAATAATGGAAGGCTAATTCATGACATTCCTGCAGTGAATAGTTTAAGGGAAAGATTTGCACAGGTTTATTCTTCCAATGAAGCTATGCATATGCTACCCCTGGAGGGTGGCGATGCACTCATAAAAATAGGCGGTATAACATCCAAGCCATCACTTACAAGGAAATCCAGGGATCATATATATATTTATGTAAATTCCAGGTACGTGGAATACGATGAGGTGAAGGAAGCAGTAATTCAGGGATACGGCTCAAAGCTTTTTCATGATCTTTACCCAATCACTGTGATTACCATTGAAATTCCTCCTGCACAGGTGGATGTGAACATACATCCACAGAAGCTCAAGGTGAAGTTTGTAGATGAGGCAAGGGTATTGAAGCTCGTTAAGGAAACAATTTCCCTATCACTTTCAGGTACTAACATAATTCCAGAGGTGACTCCAAGGCAGGGCGGATTGCTGGAAAAAATGGAAACTGTTCTTGAGGAACAGATAAAAACATTCGATGTAATTTCCCCAGTAAAGCAGAAGAAAATAGAGGAAATAATTCCAGGCCTGGGTGGAATAAAAATAATAGGCCAGATATTCAATACATACATTCTATGCGAAACACCAGACTCTCTCTTGATGGTGGATCAGCACGCTGCACATGAGAGGATAAGGACAGAAAAATTGTTTGCTGAAATAAAGGACAAAAGGATACAGGAATTGATCTCCCCCATAATGGTGGATCTTTCCAGGGACGATGCAAATGTTCTCAGGGAAAGCATTGAAATATTTGATAAAATGGGAATAAAGCTGGATGTTTACTCAATGTCAGCAGCTGTGAGATCCATGCCTTCCATGTTCAGGAGAGACGAAGCAGGTGAAATAATAAAAGAGGCTCTGGATCAGATAAAATCAATGGGTGCTGCCAACATAAAGGGTGAAAAGGAATATGAACTGATTTCCACAATTGCCTGCAAGGGCGCCATAAAGGCACACCAGAAGTTGAGCGAGTCTGAAATGAAAGAACTTATTTACAATTTAATGAAATGCGATAACCCCTATACCTGCCCACACGGGAGGCCAACAATGATAAGGATAAAAATTGATGAAATTGAAAAAATGTTCAAGAGAAGGGTTTAATGTAAAAATTTAATGAGAATTGCCTTCTGCGCATGGAGTCTGTTCTCCGCCTCATCGAATACTACACTGTTTGGTCCATCTATTACATCAGATGTAACCTCTAGGCCCCTGTGCGCAGGTAAACAGTGCATGAAAAGGAAATCCTTTTTAGCATGTTTCACCAGGGAGGAATTCACCTGATAATCCCTGAATGCCTTTTCCTTCTTTTCCTTTTCAGCCTCTTCCCCCATGGAGACCCATACATCCGTATAAATTACATCTGCATCCCTTGCAGCTTCCACTGGATCGTTTGTCAATACCACCTTTGATCTCTTATCTGCTATTTCCCTGGCAATCTTCGTGTACTGTTCCTTTATTTCGTAACCTTTGGGTGAAGCTATGTAGAAATCTGCACCTACAATGGCGCTACCAAGCATTAAGGAATTTGCAACGTTGTTACCATCACCTATGAATGAAATCTTTAATCCTGTGAGTTTACCCTTCTTTTCCATGATTGTCATCAGGTCTGCAACAATCTGGGCAGGGTGCTCAACATCGTCCAGGGCATTTATTACCGGAACTGTGGCATTCTTTGCAAGTGAAACCACCATGTTATGGTCGAATGCCCTGTAAACTATGGCATCAACATACCTGCTAAGAACCCTGGCAGTATCTTCTATCGTTTCTCCCCTTCCTAGCTGCATGTCCCTTGGACTCATGTAAAGTGCATGTCCTCCAAGCTGTGTCATTGCCACCTCGAAGCTCGTCCTTGTTCTTGTGGAAGGCTTCTCAAAAATCATTGCAAGGCTTTTACCCTGTAGTGCATAATAATTCTTGGGATCTTTCTTTACTTCTATGCCAAGTTTTATTATATCCAGAAGATCGTCCCTTACATCTATTATGGAAACGAGGTCCCTTTTCATGGAATTATCCAGAATTCGAACTCCTTAATATTTTTTT
>CAYSIM010000072.1:0-2018 GCA_964431165.1 uncultured Thermoplasmatales archaeon
TGCTTTTTTCATCAACGCCTAAATCAGGTATCAGAAAATTTTCTACGATTTTTTTTACCTCCTTTTTAACCATGTTAAGCATTTCACTGTACGTTACCTGCTCCTTCACAATATGATCAGCATCAAGATCAAATACGAGATCTGCTCCTAGCCATTCTTTATCCTCCATTTTTTGCTGCTCAGGAAATCTATAATATGCAACGGAATGGTATGCATGGGCAGGAACGGTCTGTATAAGAAAATTCCTTATTTCATTCTCAGAGTTAAATTTTAGATGCCTGATCATACCCTCCTTATCAAAACTCATGAATCCATATTCTCTGCTGGAAAATCTTGGTGGAAGAATCACCCTGGAATTTTTGTAATATTCCCTGAATTTTTCAATAACAAATCTTAGTTCTTCCATCCTATTCCTCTATCATATGTTCTATATTTTCACTTTCCAGATATTTATGTATTTCGATTATACTTTCTTCACCCAGTGTTCTTACCCATAGTATTATCCTTGCCATTCCTGCTGGAATATCCTTTGCTGTTCTTTCCACAAAGATATCATGAACATTAATCTGTCTCTCGGAGAGATACGAAAGAATTTTTTTAAGAGATCCTGGTTTGTCAGGAATTGTAAGTATAACCTTTGTCATCATTCCTTCTTCTATTAACCCCTTTTCCATTACCTGTCCAAGTAAACCATAATCCACATTTCCACCACTTATCAAGGCTACCACATTCTTTCCCTTCATATCTATCTTTCGTGAAAGGATTGCTGCAAGGGAAACAGCACCTGCCGGCTCCGCCACGGTCTTACCCCTTGTTAATAAGAGGTACATAGCTCTTGAAATTTCTTCATCTGATACCGTCACAAGCTTATCAACGTAGATTTTTACTATTTCGTACGTAAGTGGACCTGGGATTTTCACTGCAATACCGTCAGCTATTGTGTTAAGATTCACAAGCGGGACAATTTTTCCGCTTTCCACCGAAAGTTTCATTGATTGGGCACCCTCAGCCTCAACACCAATTATCTCAACATCTTTTTTTAGGGATTTCAATGCTATGGAAATTCCTGAAATAAGACCTCCTCCACCTATAGGTACCACCACAGCATCAACATTCTTAAGCTGTTCATAAATTTCCATACCAATAGTTCCCTGTCCTGCGATTACATACGGATCGTTGAATGGATGTACAAATGTTTTGCCATTTTTTTCTGTATATTCTATAGCATTTTTAAATGCCTCATCATATGTTTCACCGGACAATATTACCTTCGCACCATAATTTTTGGTTGCAACTATCTTGGATGGCGGTGTGAAAATAGGCATAAATATTGTTGATTCAACATTCATCAATCTTGCTGCATAAGCTACACCCTGTGCATGATTTCCTGCACTGGAAGCAACAACACCCTTTCTTTTACTTTCCTCATCAAGATGGTAAATTTTGTTGTATGCACCCCTTATTTTGAATGAGCCTGTAGTCTGGAGATTTTCAAGTTTAAGAAAAATATTATTACCTGAAATCTCAGAGAATGTTCTCGAATGCTCTAGGGGAGTAATTTTTACCACATTTTTGAGTATTTCAGATGCCTCTTTAATATCCGAAATTGTTCCCATGAACGCATCATTCATTGTAATCACCAAGTCTTTCAAGGAACTCAGATCCTGTGATTCCAGGATTTAAACCCAATTTTATTGCATTTTCAGTTACTTCAACTACCCTGGATTGAAGCATTTCCTCAAAATTCTTAACACCCCTTATTCTTCCAGCAATATCGCCAAGGGAATTGGCTGCTTCAATGTTCAGATATCCACACATTATATATCCTTTTTTTACTTTTATGAGTAAAAGTGGTGCTTTTCCAAGATCTATTTTAATTCCCAAAGCCGTTTCCTTTTTTAATGGTATCTGTTCTATGATCATGGTTATCCTCTATGCATTTCTAATATAAAAATCCTAGAAGGGTGTTTTTAAAGTTCGATAATATATTTTTTTAAATGTGATTGTATTTCCTGGAT
>CAYSIM010000072.1:2121-2505 GCA_964431165.1 uncultured Thermoplasmatales archaeon
CCATTTCTTCCATATTATGCTGCCGCCTTAAAATTCAACAGCCTGGAAATGGGGACGCTGCAGGCTTCATCCAATCTTTTCCCAAATGTAATGCAGTATATATGGGGAATAATATCGGATAAAACAGGAAGAAGACTCATATTCATAATTTCTGGTGGTTTCATTTCATCACTAATGTTCATATTTTATATATTTTCTCATTCACCTGAAATGTTAATTACGGTTGTAATAATACAGGCTATTTTTGGCGCAATGGTAGTACCAGCATGGAATTCATTGATCGGTGAACTCTCCAGCCTAAGCAAAAGGGCCGTATTCATAGGAAATCTTTCATTCTATTCCAATTTATCCATGCTTTTTGCAGGCATATTTTTCCTTGTTTAT
>CAYSIM010000072.1:2515-6233 GCA_964431165.1 uncultured Thermoplasmatales archaeon
ACGGGAATTCAATTTCCGTTTATTATATTCCATTTTATCTTGCCGGGATACTTGGTGTCATCTCATCTCTAGTCATGCTCTATGCAGTTGAAGATAGAAAAAAATTTATTCCGGTAAGAAAAACAAAATTTCTTAAAAAAATAAGGGAAGACAAAGATTTTTCATATTTCCTCTTTGCCCAGGCATTTTATAATTTTTCAATGTTGATATCCTGGCCTTTATTCTACATAACAACTGTTGATGTGCTCAAAGCTTCTTTTATAGAAGTGGGTATAATAAATCTTATAGGCCTTGTTTTTACAGTGATATTCCTCCCTCTTTTTGGGAAGATGATAGACAGATATGGACCAAGAAATTTTATGATAATTACCAGGTTTCTTTTTGCACCTGTTCCCCTGATTTACGGAGTTGCCAATTCCATAATCTGGATTTACCTTCTCACTGCCCTTACTGGATTTACCACGGCGATATCAAACGTGGCATTTCTTGCATATCTTCTGGATATATCACCAAGGGAGGATAGGGGGAAATACTTTGGAATCTATAATTCTATTCTAGGCGTGTTTACCTTTGTTGGCTCTCTTCTAGGTGGTGCAATTGCACAATTCATAGAGTTCTATTACCCCCTTTTCATTTCTCTTTTAATAGTATACTTAATTTCCTTTGCTGGTAGATTGACAGGTGCAATAATGTTCCTTAAAATAAAGGAAAGGAGAAAGTATCCAGAAAAGATGAGATTTAACATTAATCCATTCAAATAAATAATTCATTTTTTTCTTATGTATAGAATTTTTTTAACGCTCGCCACAACATCATTTTTTTCATCAATTATATTCACAGTAAATTCGGGATAATATTTGTTTCCCAAATCAACATTCCTTTTTATTTCGCTAATAACATTTTCATCTATTCTGAAAAAAGCCCTTACCTTTCCCTTTCCTGGTTTTACAAAATTTATGCAAGAACTCTTATCCCAAATAATATAATCTTTCCCCAATATATTCATAAGCATTATCATAAAAAATGGATCTGTCATAGAAAATAGAGAACCTCCAAAATGTGTTCCTACATAATTCCTGTTATACCATTTAAGATTCATTTCCACATCAATTTCCTTGAAATCCCTGGATATTCTTTTCACCTTTATTCCAGCGCCAAGGAATGGAAGATAGATATTTAGGAGAAATTTAAATATTGAAGGATTCATAATTGTCTATAGAAAATGGTATTTATAAATTTGATATCTGAAAATTTTTAATATTTAGACTTTAATGACATTCATATGAATATAACAATCCTTGATGGAAATTGTACCATAGGTGGTAACAAGATAATGGTGGAGGAAAAAAATGAAACAATATTCCTTGATTTTGGAATGAATTTTTCAGCATACGCAAAATTTTTTGAGGAATTTCTCACGGAGAGGGTAAGGAGGGGTATCTATGATCTTTGGAGGCTTGATCTCATACCAAAAAGGAATATTTACAGGAAGGATCTAATTCCTGATGATTTAATCGAGGAAATAACTTCCGAGGAAAAAATCGATATAAAGGCTGTTCTAATATCCCATGCCCATCTGGATCATGTGGGAAATATTGCCTTACTGGATGAAAACGTACCCATCATAGCATCACCCCAGACACTTTTAATTTTAAAAGCACTCTCAGACATTTCAACAAAAAGTATGGGAATGGAAATACCATTTTACAGGAAAAGGGAAAGTGACGGTTTCATCCTTAGCGCCGGTGATATTAAGCAAAGGGAAATTTATTCCACGGAAAAATTACCTGATGAGACAATGGAATTTCTTCAAATGGTGAATGCCAAAAGGAAAGAAGTAGAGAGAAAGGAAATAAGGATGATTGATGATTTTCAAACACATTTCAATATTAAGCCACATGCGGTGGATCACTCGATTCTGGGCGCAAATGCATTCATAATTGAAGGTGATACCACAATTGCATATACTGGAGATTTCAGGATCCATGGGATGTTGGCCGATGAAACAAGAGATTTCATTAAAAGGGCAAAGGAGGCATCTATTTTAATCATAGAAGGAACAAGATTGGGAAGGGAAAATGATATAAATGTAGGTGAAAAAGATGTTTACCTAAATGCCCTGAATATTGTTAATGATACTAAAAATCTGGTCATTGCAGATTTTTCCGCAAGAAATTTCGAAAGATTAATTTCATTCAAGGAAATAGCCAGGAAAACTGGTAGAAAATTGGTAATAACAGATAAGGATGCATACCATCTATATTCATTGGACCTTTTTGATAATGGGGGAAGGCTGAAAGATTTAGTCATTTATGATGAAAGACAGGTAAGAAAAAGTGAATACAGGAAATACATAGAGGATCATATAGATAATGAATGGGTAGGTCCTGAAGATATAAGGAAATCCCAGGAAAATTACATAGTCTGTTTTTCTTTCTTCGATATAAATGAGCTTCTTGACATAGTACCTAAAGGTGGAAGCGTATACATATATTCTTCAAGCGAGGCCTTCGGTGAAGAGGATATATTCAGTTTTGAAAGGTTAATGAACTGGATTGATCACTTTAATCTCAGGATAGAGGGTGTGGAAAGAAATAAGAATGGAATTATTTTCAAAAAAGGACTCCATGCATCTGGCCACATATCGGAATCAGAACTTTACGATGCGATTTCTTTCATAGATCCTGACGTTATAATTCCTGTACACACCGAAAACAGGGAATGGTTTGTAAAAAATTTTGGCAAAAAAATAAGGTTGCCTGAAAAAAGTTTAACAATGAAATTTTAACTTCATCGGCTTGAAATCCCCTTAAGAAAGGGATGGGATGAAAAACGACATCTTTCTCCATAACATCTTTTATTGTCTGTGAGGCATTGTTGTTTTTGTATTTCTTCTGACACTGTTTGTAATCTTTGCTTTAATATATTTAATCTCATTTATTACGTTCCCGATCTTGACAATCATTTTCACACCATTGTTAATAATAATATTTCTACCTATTGCATTTATACTACTGCTTTTACTAATATTGATATAGTATCATTTTTAAGATTTTTTTAATTTCTAAGAACTGTATATGAACTACCGTTGCCATAGATATTTGTTAATCGTTGTATTGTAATGAATGATATTTGCAATTTATATCCCTATTGTTTCTTTTTGTATCACCAATATCCCATTTGCAATATAATCCATACCACCTACTATTTTTATGTCATATACAGTGAATGAGCCTGTTTTTAATGTAATACTTGTAATTGGAATCCATTTATGTAGTAAAGGCATTAATATTTCCATTCCATAATTTAATTGTCCAACGGGAATTATTTCCGTTATGCCATTTTTAAGCTTTACAAGAATAGGTTGAACATTAAATCCCGATATGAACAGCAATCCATTGTTTACGTCAATTATATTCGTAGTATTGCTTATAGAAATATTGCTTACTTGAGCTGTTAGGAATTGTCCAGTGGTATAATTATATGATAATATTTTATCGCCAACCTTTATATCCTGAACTTGAACTTGATTACCATTAACCATCGTGATATATGTGTTGTTCAATATACATCCACCGCTACCGCCATCTGTACTGAATCCATATAAATATATTCCCATCAGTGGAATTACTCCTGTTACACGGTTTCCAAGATTGTAAATAGTATTGCCCACCATCATGTGCTATCTTTTACAGATAATTCTAGTTCTGGAACTTAC
>CAYSIM010000073.1:0-3840 GCA_964431165.1 uncultured Thermoplasmatales archaeon
TTATCAAATTTAGGTATAATATCTTTTAATATTTTATTATTAAAATAGCTTCTTTTTTCCATTAAAATTGGATTATGAAAACCCCAGATCTTTAATTCTTTGAAACTAACTATTTTTTTTAGAAAAAAATAATATGCAGAGGGTGTATATATCACATCACCATTAAATCTTTCTATAATTCCACCATGAAAAATTTTCCATTTATTTTTAATTTCATAATAATTAAAATTAATTTTTTTATTTAATTCTTCAGTACTAATTCTTATCTCAGGTGCAGAAGAATAGGTCACAACATTCACCTGATAACCTTTTTTAATTAGCAAATTTCCAATATTTATCAACCACTTTTCTCCTCCACCATATCTTCTTAATGAATTCACCGAAAGGAAAGTAATAGCTTTCATAGTTTCAAAAATCAAATTCAAGATTAAATTTTTTCCTTCATTTTCAATCTATCCTTTTTTCTTTCAAGAGCTTCTTCAAATCTTTTCCTTTCTTCCTCATTCCTTAATTTCAATTTAGGAACTGCTGTTGGTTTACCGTTCTCATCTATTGCCACATAGGTGAGATAAGCCCTGCAGGCAAGGACTATTTTTCCATCACTTCTCCTTTCATTATAAACATCCACCTGTATTTCCATGGAAGTATTTCCCACATAATTTAACCATGCCTTTAGTATTACCACATCCCCCAGTTTTATTGGCTCGAGAAAACTCAAATTGTCTATGTTCGCCGTGACAACATTTTTTCTTGCGTGGCGTAAAGCGACTATACCAGCAGTCTTATCTATCCATTCAACAAGTTTTCCTCCAAATAAATTCCCATAAATATTCGTATCTTCGGGTAGAACGGAAAAGACTGCATCTACCCTCGAATCGTCCACAGTTTTTTCTTCCATTAATTCAATAACAAAAATTCTCTATATGAACATTTTGTCAGTTATTTTTTAAATATACATAAAAAAGAAATTCACGTTGAAAAATAGATTTTTGATGATTAAATTTATTAAAATGGGCGCTTATCAAAATCCAAATGGATAGAAAAATAAAATTTTCATTTGTGCTTGAAACGGACATTAGTTACGGTGGTGGCACCGAAAAGACCATACTTTTTTACAATAAATACTTTGATGGTAATGAATTTGAAATAAAAATATTTGATACGAACATTACTGACAGGGAAAGATTGTCAAGGGAAGAAATGAAAAAGATTTACAATCTAAAAAAAACGGAGAAAATAATTTTTCCCGGGATCCTAAGGAACCTTCTTCTGGATAAAAGAAAGGGATTATCCGTACAGAAGAGATCCCTTTCAAAGGACCTTTTCCTTTTTTATTCCATTGTCTTAAAATTTTTCTCTTTTTTATTATTCAATAAAAAAAGGAGAGAAGAATTGTTCAGTAGCGATGTTATTTATTTACTTTCGGATTATCAGATATTTTACATAGTTCTTCCCTGGAGATTTTTTCACAAAAAATTTCCTAAAATAGTATTCGGAACGCATAATTATCTTCCAATTGAAAGGAGGTACATTAACAGGTTAGAGAATAGAATCATAGAGAATGTAACGGATGCAATTCATTATACTTCTCCAGCAATTTTTAATTTGAGTACAATACACAGGAAAAATGATTTTATTGTTCCAAGTGGTGTGGATACATCCATTTTTACACCAGGCCCTATAGATAAAGGTAGAACAAGATTCCTTTTTGTGGGAAGGTTGGTGGAATATAAGGGTATAAGGGAACTTATGGAAGCATGGAAAATTTTTAAGGATAAGGAAGAGGCTGAGCTACATATAGTAGGCACGGGGGAAATGGAAAATTACGTAATAGAAATGAGCAGATCTTTGAAGAATATAATCTACCATGGTTTTGTTAAAGAGGAGGATCTTCCCTCAATATACAGGGAAAGCGATATCCTTGTTTTTCCCACCTATGGAATCAGGCATGATGAATATTTCGGCCTTGTTGTCATAGAGGCTCTTGCCTCAGGTGATTATGTAATGGTGGGTGAAGGAATGAGGGGTGTTTTTGATTATTTCGAGAAGGTAGGTGCTTTGGAATATATACCCTATTCACCTGAAGAAATTGCCCTTAGGATGGAGAAGGCAATGAAAAACATAAAGTCACTGAGGGAAAATGTCCTCAGGCAGAATGAATACATAAAGGAAAACTATGACTGGAGGAACATTACAAAAAAATTTGAGGAAAAAATAAAATATGTTCTAAACAATTAAATATAAAATCACATTTCCAATTTTCAATGACCCATGAAATAAGAGTGGAGGGAGGTCTTTCCCTCAATGCAAAGATAGCGATTGCAAAGGTAGTGATAAACGATGCACTAGACAGGTTCAAGAGGCCTTTCGTTGTCTGGTCTGCGGGAAAAGATAGTATGGTGGTACTTCACCTTGTAAAGAATGTTATTGAGGAAAGGCATGGTGAGATGATACCTGCACTTTTCATTGACCATGGACAGCATTATGATGAAACGATAGAAATGCTCAATAAGATAAGCAATGACTGGAACTTTCGTGTAATATACGCGAGGAATGAAAATGCACTTTCAGCTGTGAAGGACAATAAAATATATCTTAAGGATCTAAACAAGGAAAATCAGGAAGAGGCGAAGAAAATTGCACAACCGGGTGAAATCCTAAATGATGAAAATGGAGAATATTTTGAATATTCACTTGAAACTAGCGTTGGAAATCACATTCTGAAAACTGTGGCCATGAATGATGCTATAAAGAGATACAGGATAGATGCACTTTTCACGGGTATTAGATGGGATGAAAATCCTGCAAGATCCTGGGAAGTTTTCATCTCGCCCAGGGAAAAGCCAGCTCATGTCAGGGTGCATCCCATTCTTCCTTTCACTGAAAGGAATATATGGGAATATACGTTCAAGAACAATCTGCCAATACATCCACTATATTACCAGGGCTACAGGTCCATAGATGGAAAATATGACTCAAAGAAAACTAGCGACAAGCCTGCCTGGGAACAGGATCTCGAGCACACAAAGGAAAGAGCGGGAAGATCCCAGGATAAGGAAGGCATGATGGAAAAATTGAGAAGATTCGGATACATGTGAAAATGGATCTTCCAAATATTATATTTATAATATTCGATACATTGAGGAAAGATACTCTATCACTTTACGGAGGAAATGTAAAAACTCAGCACATAGAAGAATTTGCAAACGATTCCAATGTATTTCCAAGGACAGTTTCTCCTTCCCCATGGACAGTGCCTTCACACATGTCATTCTTCACCGGACTTTATGCAAGGGAACATGGTGTGCATGAGGACATGGAAAATGGTGATGGAAAGGTTTTGGAGAAAATATACAATTATAGTGATGATAACGTAATAAAAAAATTGAAAGGCATGGGGTACAATACCTTGGGATATTCTACAAATCCGTGGCTATCTCCAGGTACAGGTTTTGATAGATATTTCAATTCATTCACCTTTTTTTCCTCTGAATATGAAAATGTTGAGGAACAGAATGCTGTAACGGAATACAAAAAATATGGTAAAAACAGGTACCAGGCAGCAAAGAATTTAATCCTTTCAGGAAAATTCGATGAATTCATGAAATATTACAGGATACATAGGAGAATACTCAGGAGAAAGAATGAAATGGAATATCCTTTTATGAAAGGTAGTGATATAATAGTAGATCAAATAATAAACAGCTCCTACGAAACACCCTTCTTTATATTCATAAATTTCATGGAGATGCACGAGCCAAGTGCTATCTGGGAACTTGATATTGATGATAGGAAAATAAAATACCTGGACCTTTCAGGCATTGATGTAATAGATGAAAA
>CAYSIM010000073.1:3881-4188 GCA_964431165.1 uncultured Thermoplasmatales archaeon
GACCAGGGAAGGCTACAAAAAATCACTCTCATATCTTGACGTACAGTTCGGAAGGCTTATTCATCATCTAAAGAGGTCTGGTCTTTACGAAAATTCCTTGATAATACTCACATCGGATCACGGTCAGGCAATGAAGGAGAAGAGGAAATTTCCCTATTACGGTCATGGAAATTTCCTTTATGATGAGATAGTTGATGTTCCTCTTATTATCAAATTTCCAGGGAACAGGAAATTGAAAATAGTTGATGGAACACAGAATCTTGTCTACCTTCCTGAGCAGATTGAAAATATTCTGGAAGGAAATTTC
>CAYSIM010000073.1:4198-6172 GCA_964431165.1 uncultured Thermoplasmatales archaeon
ACAAGGGAAACTGTTTTCAGCGAAACATTCGGACCTGTGCATGATCTAAGCTCACTTGTGAAGAATGGCATATTACCAGAAACCATGGACATAGAAGGCATGAGAAAGAATATGTTCTATCCAAGGAAGGCAATTTACAAAGGAAAATACAAGATGGTTGTAAATGGTATTACAGGGGATGTGGAAGAATTTACAAAAGAAGGAAAAGAAATGGAGAAAATTAAGGAGATAGTTGAAGAATTGAAAAATGACCTTTATATTTTCAAGGGTCAGGAAAAATTCGTCCTATGAGGTATTGGGATGCAAAAATTAAGGATACTACAGCTAGCACACGGAAGGATAATTCCCGAATATTTTAGCGGTTACTCCAAAAGATGCCATGATATTTTTAAAGGTGAGGAAAGGCATCTTGTTTCAGTTGGAGGTCCATTTTTAATGGACAGGAAAAATGACCATGCAGAGCAGTATAGGGCACTTCTTCTCATGATTGCTTCAATTCTTAAGGGAAACAGATCATTTGAAATATATCTTTCCAGGGGCAAATACATGAGGAAAAAATTTTACAGAAGAGTTTTATCGTTGATAAATGAAAGTGATGTTGTTGTTTTCGAAGGACCCTGGCTATATAATGTTTTCAGGGATTACATAAAGGATAAATTTGTGGTATATGATGCTCACAATGTGGAATATTCTTTGAGAAAAGAAAATATATTCAGGGAAGAAGTTAAATCACTGGAAGGCAAAATTGTAAAGGAAGCGGATCTTATATTTTCAGTCACAAAGGAAGACATGGAGATGTTTAAAAGCATATATTCTGTGGATGAGGAAAAAATTTTTCTTGTACCTATACAGCTCGAACTCAAGGAATATGGATGGAATGGTAAGGATTCAAAAGATCTTGTTTTCATCGGATCCCTTTATGAACCTAATATAATGGCTCTGAAAGAAATAGAGAAGATTGCGGAAAGTCTACCTGAATTCACATTTAACATAATTGGGAGTCTTAACAGGTATCCCAAAAGGAAAAAGATTCCAAACATTATATACCACGGTACCCTGAGTGAAGAGGAAAAGGATAGAATATTGAATAATTCATTTCTTGCTTTGAATCCTGTATTGATTGGAGCCGGAAGAAATGTGAAGATGCTTGACTACATTTCCCATGGGTTACCTGTACTTACCACACCTGTTGGAATGAGGGGTTTTGAAAAAAAGGAACTTGAAAATTTAATATTCATAGAAGAAGTAGAAAATTTTGCAACAAAAATAAAGGAAATTCATGGTAAAAGGGAAAATCTGGAAAAAATCTCAAAAAGTCTCTATGCATACTATGTGGATCTCCATAAAAAGGAAACGGAAATAAAACCCATTGAAATCATTGAAAAAAGATTCAAAATTTAGATCTATATTTATCTTTTAGTAATCTCACCAATAGATCCGCACCACTATAATCTTTGTACTCATCATTTATTTTTTTAATAACCTCCTCATTATCTAGATGAAGATATTCAATTATCCCAATTTTTTTAATTATCTTTGAAATTTCAAAATTTTCCTTTTCTTCTGGATCTTTTCTCAAATTTTTTATAATATCTGTTTTATAGATTGATTCCTTCAATGAATAAATTAATCTTCTCAAGTCTTTTGTTAAGATTGAGGAATATACTTCCTTTAAAAAGAAATATAAGAAGTAATCAAAATTTGAAATCTCCTTATCATCATCAATTTTTTTAAAAAAATATAATTTATATATTAATTTTTTCATATTTTTGGGTAATGTGCCGTATGAAAATCTATCGAATATTGTTAATTTTCTATATTCTTCTTCTCTTCCTATATTTTTGTGCAAGTGTAAAATGAAATATTTTTCATCGAGTATAATGTATCTTCCTTTGGGAATTGGGAGTTCATGGGCTATGCCTCTTTCCTCAATAAAATGCCTATTAAAAAGCCTGATTTGTATTGTCTTTGTAC
>CAYSIM010000074.1:0-6170 GCA_964431165.1 uncultured Thermoplasmatales archaeon
TATGCCATCCTTACCCTTATAATCCCTGTTCACCATGGATCTTATACCCTCACCGCCCACCTGGAAAACCTGCCTCTTCTTGGGCCTTATGTGGCTATCTATGCCTATGGGATCTAAAAGATCGTTCACCCATACATCCGTGGCTAGTACATATTTATCAGCGTACATATCACCCCTGCTCGTTTCAATTCTTCCTATCTTCTTCTCCTGCCATATGAATGGTTCACCAGGGTAATCTATCCTCCTCACGGGCTCCAGGATCAATTTCTTCACCACCATGCTGTAATGGAAATCTGCACCCATTTTCTCAAGTTCACCCGCATAGAATGATGCAACATTCTGTGGCTCCAGTATACCGCACCTCTTACCCAGTAGACCTCCCCCTATCTCCTTGAGATTCATTATATCCATCGCCTCATCTGATGGCCTCACATTTATGCCCAAATTCTTTATGTCATCCCTTGATAGTATCTCCGTTTCACTCCTCCTCCTCACCCTTTCTATCTTCTCTGAATTCAGATTTTCCTCATCCATGAGGAATAGATAACCGTTGAAATGCATGCCAAGATCGTATTTCAGGTCCTCCTGCACATGCCTGTAGAATGATATGGATGATGAACTCAACCTGAAATTTATTTCGGATGTAAATATGTCCCTGAACGCCGCATCGCTCTTACCCGTATTACCCTGTGCAAATGTTGGATATCTTTCCACAATACCTATCTTCAGATCTCTTTCATCTTCCTTTAGATGATAAGCGGATGAAAGGCCCGTTATCCCTGCGCCTATCACCAGAATATCGTATTTTTCCATGCATCCCTGAATCGCAGGGGATTATAAAAATGTGATTCGTTTGCATGAATTTTATTTTACAAATACGGTGTAATTGAAATTTATGGAGGATGATATTTCGCCTATCTTTTTAAGTATATTCCCATCAATGTATGTCTTGAGGAGAAGGAATTTCAGGCCATTCCCATTGAAATACATTTCTTCCCTTTCAAGGGTATTCTCACCCCTTTCAATAAAATCTATGGATGGATAGTATGCATGTAGATATATCATATCTATCTTTAGATCATCTGCCTTTTTCTTCAGTTCCCTGTAGGATTCAAGAAATTTCTCCCTTTCACCCGCCATGAGATATGCAAATGGCAGGTTTCCCTCGAAGATAACGGTATCAAGAAAAGTAATTTTACCCTTCGATTTTTCCAGTGCCTGTTGCATTAAATTGGCAGATTCCTTAAACTTACCCTGGTAGAGCATTATCATCGATTTATAAAGGGATATGTATATACTGGTTACATCATTATCATCATCTTCAGGAAAGATCTCAATCTCCCTTCCCATCATTGCATATATCTCATTTTTCTTTAGTTTGTACAACAAAGTAAAAAATTTTGAACCCATGGATTCGGATATTTTTATTGCCTCCTGTATGTACTCTATGGCTTTTTCAAATTCTCCTTTTAGTATATGAACATCTGAAAGATAAGAGTAAATGGAATGCCGCATCTCCATTTCACCTGTGAGCTTTGAGATCTGGAATGCAACATTTATCTCCTTTTCTGCCTCCTTCACCTTCCCTGTCCAGAAATACAGCTGGCTGATATTTAGCCTGATGGCTATGGAAAGGTATGCATTACCGGCCATGTCAGCATAGACCATGGATTTCTGGTATTCATCTATCGCCACATTCACATCCTTATTTACATCTATCAGGGAAAGGTTGTTGTAGATCCTTGCCATACCCTCGTAATCCTTCAGCATTTCGTAGAGTTTCAGGCTTTCAACGAAATTTTTATAGGCGTTCTCCAAATTTCCAGCATAATAGTGGAGATTTCCTATTTCCTTATAGGCAAGTGCAAGCAGATAGTTATCCTTTATACTTGATGCAATTTCAAGGGATTTTTCGAGGAATTTTTCACCCTCGCTGAAATTATACCTCCTGGATTCAATTCCACCCTTGATCAAGAAATAATAAAATTTTCTTTCATCATCCAGTTCTTCAGCATTCATGTATTCAAGGATCTTTTCTGCCTCAAGATAATTACCAAGGTTATAAAAAATGTAGGCTCTCTTAATCATCGTACTTTTATCCCTAATACCCTTTCTTTCCAGAATTTCTGAGTACTTCAGGGCTTCGCCGTATCTGCCCAGCTTAACGAGAACATCCATCATTAATTTTAGGGCATTTATATCCTGATCACCTGCAATTTCCAGGTATTTCTTTAAAAGTTCATGGCTATTCTTGTAATTTCCCTCCGCGAACCTTTTCTCTGCTGCGAGCTTCAGGTATTTACCTGCCCTCTCAATTTCACCCGATAAATAATAATGGTTTCCAACAGTTTCTGGGCAATCACAGTTCTTCTCCAAATATTCAGCTATTTTCCTGTGTATGAATCTTCTCTTGATCCCCGACATGCTGCTGTAAATTATGTCCCTGTATTCATGCCTCAGGAACTTAAAGCTATTTTCACCTGTTTCCTCTATTATTTTTTTACTGATGAGTGAATTTATTATTTCCATGGCCTCTTCAAATTTCATGTTTTTTATTTTTATTAAATCCTCCAGGTTGAAATTTATACCGTAAACCGAAGCATATGACAGGAAATCAAGTTCTTTCTCATCCACTATTTTCATTATGTCCACTGGAACATACTTTCCAGATTTTGGTCTTGGTAATTCCTCAAATGTTCCCACCCAGTAGTTATCAGCATCTATGCTGCCCCTGGATTTCAATTCCGATAATATTTCATTCACCTTACCCGGGTATCCATCCGAAATATCCATTATTTTATCAACAACGTAATCAGGTATCGTATAGCCAGATTCCTTCAGATAATTTTTCAATTCATTTCTGGATAGACCCTTAAGCTCCATATCCAAAACATAATCCTCAGGGAGCTCATTCAGTTTTATGATGAACTGCTGTGCTTCCCTGCCCAGGAGATTTTTGTTGTATGAAATTATCATCACTACCCTGCTTTCCCTCAGGGAAGTGATTATGTAGTAAAGTGAATCTAGGGCATCTTTACTGAAATTTTCCACATCATCGAAAATCATCGCCATGACTTTGAATGATGATATGACTGAAACGATTGAAATGAGTGTATTGCTCACATCTACCTGTTTTCTTGATATAGCATCCAGGATACCAAGCCTCAGGGAAGGAACATCCTTTTTTATTCTCTCTATTATCTGTGAGAATATCTCCTTGCCAGGTGCGCTCAATGCATTGTTATAGATACATATGTAATCCCTGGATAGCTCGGAACATAATTCCCTGAGAAGTGTTGTTTTACCTGACCCCTCTTCACCGCTTATAAGTATAATTTTTTCGTGTGCAATATTCTTTACCTCGGCAATTATTCTTTCCTTTTCCTTAATCTCCATCGATTAAAGCAATAAGGGAAACAATATAAAAATTGTTTCTTTTTCTTAAATCTGTCCTAGAATTTTCTTCAACGTATATATAAGGATGCCTCCATTTTTCACGTACTCTATCTCAGCCTGCGTATCAAGTCTCAGCTTCCCTTTTATCTCCCTTCCATCGCTGAATGAAATTGTTACAATCTTATTGGGATATGGATCTCCCAGTCCCAGGATATTAACAAGCTCATCACCCTTCAGTTCGGGCAATTTTTCTATCTCAATGGGAATAACGCCCATGTCCACGAGATTGCTCCTGTGAATCCTCTCAAATCCCTCAGCTATTACTGCCCTTACTCCAAGTAATGCTGTAGCCTTGGCAGCCCAGTCCCTGCTGCTACCCTGACCGTATCTCTTACCTGCAAATATCACCAGGGGTATACCCTTCTCCTGATATTTCATGGACGCATCGAATATGCTCATTATTTCTCCATCAGGATAATATTTTGTATAGCCACCCTGTATTTCAACCATTTTATTCCTTATCTTTGGATTTGCGAAGCCTCCCCTTACCATCACCTCATGGTTACCCCTTCTTGATCCATACGTGTTAAAATCCTCCGGTTTTACGCCATTCCTGAGGAGGTATAAGGCAGCAGGTGGAATATTCTTCCATGTTTCACTTTTGTTCATGTCAAAATTTTTAATAATTGAAGTATCAGGGAGAATAACACCTGCGGGTGAAATGTGATCCGTGGTAACATTATCACCGAAGATGGCGAGGATTCTTGCATTCATTATATCATTTAATGCAGGTCCCCTGATTTCACTGAACCATGGTGGTTCCTTTATGTATGTGGATTTCTCATCGAATGAATAGATATTTCCCTCCGGTACCTCAAGATTTTTCCAGAGCTCGTTACCCTCAAACACATGGCTGTATCTTTCCACAAACATGGATGGCCCAAGATTCTTCTCTATGTAATCAATAATTTCCTTATTGCTCGGCCATATGTCCCTGAGGAACACCTCCTTTCCATTGGGGTCATAACCTATAGGCTCATTGTAAAAGTCTATGTCAATTCTACCTGCAATTGCATATTCAACCACGAGCATGGGGGAACCTATGAATGCACCCTTAACATAAGGGTTTATCCTTCCCTCAAAGTTCCTGTTTCCGCTCAGTATTGCTGCCGTGAAATAATCCTTTTCCTTTATTGCATCCTCCACCTCCTTTATCAGAGGACCGCTGTTTCCTATGCATGTGGTGCAACCGAATCCCACAACGTGGAAACCTAGGCCCTCAAGATATGGCAAAAGACCTGCCCTATCTAGGTAATCCCTCACAACAACAGAACCAGGTGCAAGGCTCGTCTTTACATATGGTTTCACCCTGAGTCCCATCTCCACCGCCTTTCTTGCCAAAAGGCCCGCACCGAAAAGTACGAATGGGTTGGATGTGTTAGTACAGCTTGTGATTGCAGCTATAACTATGCTATTATTGCCAAAGAGTGCCTTCTGCCCATTCACGTCTATCACCATGCTTTCCCTGTTCTCCATGTTCATTTCCCTTACCAGGGATCTTATCTTTTCCCTGCTCTCCCTGAGTGTAATCCTTTCATCCGGATTCCTGGGACCAGCTATGCTGGGCTCCACAGTAGAAAGATCGAATTCTATTAAATCATCGTATTTAACGCCCGTTTCACCTGAATAGAACAATCCCTGCTCCTTCAGGTATTTTTCCACTTTTCTTATATGTTCCTTGCTTCTTCCAGTTAATTCAAGGAACTTTAATGTTTTATCATCAACGGGGAAGAATCCCATGGTGGCACCGTATTCCGGTGCCATGTTTGCAATTGTTGTTCTGTCCTGGGCTGTAAGGTTCTCCAGTCCCGGGCCGAAGAATTCAACGAACTTGCCTACAACATTCTTCTTCCTCAAAAGCTGTGTAATGGCCAGCACTATATCCGTGGCAGTTACGCCTTCGCCCGGTGAGCCGGTTAATCTCATACCAACTACCTGGGGTACCTCTATGTAGATGGGCTCGCCCACCATTGCAGCCTCAGCCTCAAGACCTCCCACACCCCATCCAACAACACCTATGCCATTTATCATGGTTGTATGCGAGTCCGTTCCCACAAGTGTTTCTGGGAAGAGGATACCATCCCTTTCAACAACCACGCTAGAAAGGTATTCAGTATTCACCTGGTGGATTATTCCGTTTCCGGGCGGGACCACCCTGAAATTGTTGAAATTTTTCTGCGCCCATTTAAGTAATTTATACCTTTCCTCATTCCTCTTGAATTCGAGCTCCATATTTTCCCTTAGGGAGTACACTGTACCGAACCTGTCCACCTGCACAGAGTGGTCTATAACAAGATCCACAGGCACTATTGGATTAATCTTGTTACCCTCCATACCCTTCCTCATCACAGCATTTCTCATTGCAACGAGATCAAGTACCACCGGAACACCCGTGTAATCCTGGAGTATTATCCTCTCGGGGAAAAATGGTATCTCCGTTTTTCTCCTCTCAATGATCGCTTTTATGTGTTCCTCCTTCACATTAATATTATCAATTCTTCTTAGAAGATTTTCCACAAGTATTCTCAAGGAATAGGGAAGATTTTCAAGCTCATATCCATTCTCCTTAAGGATTTTCAGGCTAAAAATTTCATAATTTTTCCTTCCTATTTTTATCCTTTTCCTTGTGTTTAGCATAATAACACCGCATGGTGCATTGTTATGAAAAATAAAAAGTTTTTAGCAGTGTTATTTTTGCTGAGTTTTTTGGCTTT
>CAYSIM010000075.1:0-5910 GCA_964431165.1 uncultured Thermoplasmatales archaeon
AAAATTGCTCCTTACATGGATATTATTTCCATAAATTATAATTACATAATAAATGAAAATATGTTATGGTCCCTTAGGAACATACTTGAATTCATTGATACATATCTCGTGGTGGACGAGGCACATAATCTTCAATTTACTGCAATGAACCTAAACAGTGACCTAATAAGTACAAATTCAATATCAAGGGCAAAGGATGAGCTTTCACTTTTGAAAAACCCTACGAATATTTACTATATTTTAGAAAAACTGAATTTAAAAATGTCCAGAACGATTTCAAAGAAAAGGGAATTAATCATAGAATTTGATAAATTTATAAAAGATTTTAGTGAGGATGAGATAGAAGAATTAATAAGTGCTGGTGAAAGTGTCAGATCAGCTAGAATGCGTGAAGGTAAAAGACCATTCTCTTCTATATACCATATTGGAAATTTTCTTGAAACATCATTTTCAGTACAAAAAGAAGATGGTGTTGCATTTTTCCTGAGAAAGGAAAAGAAAAACATTATTCTTGAAAGATGGGATATGCGTTCTTCAGAAATACTGGAAAAAGCGTGGAAAAAATTCAGGAGTAATATTTTCATATCAGGTACGCTGGAGCCTGTTAAGGCATTCGCGGATGTGATAGGTCTCCATGAATATAGATATCTTGAAATACCATCGAACTTTAGTGAAAAAAATGTTAAAACACTCATATTGAATGGAATTTCCACAAAAGGAGAAAAAATAACAAGTGATATGGAAAAAAAATATTCCTTTGTGATAAACACATTTCTGGATAATTTTAGAGATAGAAATGTAGCTGTTTTTTCTGCAAGTTATAGGATACAGAATTCTCTTATAGATATTATAAAAAAAGAATTCTGGCCTAGAATATTCGTTGAAAGGGAGGGTATGAGCGGTGATGAATCGAGAAAAATTCTTGAAAAATTCAAGGAATCTGCCAATAGGGAAAAGAAGGGAATACTTCTAGCTACAGCATTTGGAAGATATGCAGAAGGGGCGGATTTTCCTGGAAAAGAGTTGGAAGCATTAATTATTGTGGGAATACCATTCGAAAAAATGACATTGAAAATTAAAACATACATAGATTATTATGAAAGGAATTTCGGTAAGGAAAAGGGTAGATACTATGCATATACCATTCCTGCCCTGAGAAGGGCATCACAGGCAATGGGGAGGGTAATAAGATCGGGAGAGGACAGGGGTATTTTTGTACTTGCCGATGAAAGGTACAGAAATAAAAATTATTTTGAACTCCTTCCAGATTTTATAAAAAAATCTTCAGAAGTAGTTTCAATTGAAGAGTTCCAGAAAAAATTGGAAGATATTAAGAAAATATTTCAGTGACTCTAAAATTTATTTTTCCATAATACCCTATATACTAGCCAGACATATACTGAAAGTACAACCAGCGAAACAATAATGGAAGAATATACCCATAAATCTGGTATTTTCATAATACTGTTAATTAAATTCTCAGCCTTTATGCCAGAAGTGCCATTTATTATAAAGTAAGGATATCTTGGATAATCGTTTATAAATTCTCCAAGAGGAATAGCTGCAAGGGCAAAGAATGAAAGTGTCAATGATACAATTCCTGATTTCTTTCCTTTAAATAGGAAAAATATCTGGAAAAAGATGAAGATCCAGAGTAAAATGACAAAAAATATGAATAGTATGAAAATATAAAACAAGCTATTACTTATCTGAATATTGGTAGCACTACCTAAATAAAGAGGACCAAAGAGTACAGAGGCTAAGTAGGGGGAATATATGTTTAACTCCCAGGCATAGAGGAAACCAAGGAATGTTTCTACCATTATGGAAGGTAATGAAATGTACATAAAAATTGACATTAAATAACGGTATTTTTCCTCCCCCTTTTTCCAGTACAAATAACCATAGGTGCCCAGAAGTAATGAAGAAACCATGGTGAGGGATCCAAATATTCTGTGAAGTGTAAAGTCAGGATATAAGGGGTTACCCAATACATAATAAAGTGATCCTGATAATGCCTGAGTGAGTCCATATGGATAATTAATGAATGAAAATATCATATTGAATCCAATGGGTACCATTAAAGTGCCAATTGCCATTATTATACCAATAAGTAAATGGAATCTTTCACTTACCTTATCCCAGGTGTACCAGTAAACACCTATTGAAGGTAAAGCTATGAGAATACCTATTATGGATATTGTGATTGGAATAAATAAAACGGTGGTAGCATAAAATGTAAGGAGAGGCCAGAAACCTCCAAGGAAAATTGTTATCCATGTAGCCCAGACACCAGCAAAAAGATCTGTAATTACCATAAATTTGAATATTGATTTTAAGGAATCTTTAAGTATGTTGTCATTTTTCTTTATCTGTAGATATTCAAGAATTGGTATAATTATGGAAATTCCAAGGATTAAATTTACAAGGAAGAGGTGGATCATGGTTGCATAACTGAGGAGAATAAACGCATTGTAAACATCATTCATTGTGATTCCTCCTCCATCTCATAATATAAAGGATTACAATACTACCCAAAATAAGTATTGTAAATTCCACAGCCATTATTAATATTGAGAATCCAAGGGTAATCTGGTTGGGTGTGATTACCTGCCAATATTGAATTAAACCATATATAGCCCATGGATGCCTACCAGCTTCCCTCACCGCCCATCCTGCAGATGCAGCAACAAGACCCAGTATAGGTGCAATAAATGAAGAATATACAATGAAATCCTGTATTGAAAACCTAAAAATCCTTTTGAAAATGTTTCCGAGGTAACGTGAATATGAAGCGAAATAGATTATGGCAAATATGAAAAGTATTATGCCAGAAATTACCATAGACCAATAAACATAATAACCCCATGAGGCAAATGATTCTGCTGCGGTAATCGAAGAAATTACGGCGTTTGGATCTATGGAGTTGTTTGCAAAACTCATATAATAATTGAAACCTTTGAATGTATGGTTTGGATCACCATAAAGAAGTAGGCCCATTATGGGATCCTTTCCGCCATTTTTTCCAAGACCTTCAAAGGCCACGAATTTAAGGACGTTGTATTGATAAACCATCCTCCCCATAAAGTCGCCTGAAAAGGCCATAAGAATGGATGCAACGGATCCCACCCCATAGCTTATCTTGATCAATTTCATTCTGAAATTTCTTTCATTTTTTCTTTTTATGTAATCAAGTGCTAGGAAAGCGCTCACCTCAAAAGAAGCAATAATTATGGTGGCAAGGACGGTATGCAAAAAAGTGGCATAAAGATCAGGATTTTCAAGGGGTACCATGGGATTGTACAGAATAATACCAATCTGGTTTTCAAGTGAATATTGCACCAAGGCTAAAGTACCTTTATTCTGGAGTTCGATATAAAGATTTGAAAGTGCTGTCTGGTTTACATAATTACCACCAAGAGCAGGCATCCAAGGTAGGATTTTTGAAACAAGATTTCCCGTGCCCCATGGTACGTTCATAAATGAATTTGCTGCTAGTATTAGATATGCAGATAAATTGGATGCTATTAATAATATTAAACCTGCAGAAAAATGCCACCAGGTGGGTTTTTCAATGTTCCATGTAAAAAGATAAACAACAACGAATACTACCTCTACCATAAAGGCGTAAAGTTCGAGAGTCATAGGGGCAAAGAAGAAAGAGCCAATGGCAACAAGGGTACCAGACCATATCTGTACGAGGCCAAATTCAACGAGAGTGCCTGTGGCAGCACCTATGGCAAAGGATATACCCCACACGGCACTTAGTCTTCTAGCGGCATTCAAATAATCACGATCCTTTTTTCTTATTCCAAGGAATTCGTAGGTAAGGACAAGATATGGAAGACCCACAGCCATTAAAAGGAAAAATCCATGCACATAAATTCCAAGAATTGTCATAGGTTCTGCAGCATTTGCATTGTTTACAAGAGAATTTTCACCAAGTGAAAAGGAACTAAAGAAGAGTATGGATAGAATAAACAATAATAGATATTTTTTCATCAATTAATGAAAATTATTGAAGATATATATAAATATTTCTTGAAAAAATTAACCTCCAGAAAAAACCTGCAATAGTTGTATTTCCTCCTCATCTTTTATCTCCTCATCTTCAGGAACTGGCCTATTTTCAATCATAGCGATATAACCATCTACGTTAAGGTTCAATTGCTTGAATATATCCAAGATAGTTTTAGCATTTTCAATTTTAAATTCCTTCTTCACTGGATTCAGTATTACTACCTTTACCATTCAAGATCCAATTACATTTTATATTTTAAACTTATCTTTCTCTGGCTTTGTAGAAATCCTATCCATGCTTATTACCATCTCCGGACTGGATCATTGCTTTATTGGAAGATCTTTTTCTGTTATTTTAAAATCCATAGTATCTGGATAGCATGATTTTCTTGATTTCATGCTCCTTTTCATCTTCTTCTGTTCTTAATCTTTTTACTTATGATTTAACAAATGCCTTATCAGTTATTTCAGGATGGACGATATGCAATACTCAATGTCCATAGAATACTTTTTTGAAAATGAAAACTTTGATGTTAAGTTATTTTCTAAAGTAATCCTTATGAATAAATTAATTTCATCAATAAATTTATAATATTTTTTAATAAATTGTAAGAGTATGTTAAACTTTTTATAAAATATATATAAAATAAACAAAAAATTTTATGAAAAGTTCCGGAAAAAAACTCTAGAAAAATTAGGTCATCAAATTTTTTAAAAAGTATTTTTGGTAGACTTATGTACAAAAAATTTGATTCCATTGGCAGGAAATACTTTTAAAGGAAGGGGATGAAAGCCCATACTTTTATATATAGTATATTATAATTATTAATGGAACAATACTATGCATCAATAAGTATAACAAAGAATCTGCGTAAGGTCCTTCAAAACATAGGAAAGAAGAATGAAACATATGAGTATATTATCTGGAGAATGATAAAAGATGGAAGCTATGATGAGTTATAAATTCATGCATTATCCGAACAAAAAAAAAGGAAATAATAATGGAGGAACAGCTGGAAATATGCAGGTGGCTCTATAATAGATTGCTGAGGAAATAAAAAATCCAAGGAAGGATGGAAGAAAAATAGGAAAGAAGGATACCTAGGGATTAATAGTAAAGTTGAAGGGAAAGAATCCCTGAATTGAAAAGGATCTATTCAAAATCTTGCAAATGGTGAATTACCACTTATGGAGAAACATATATGCATTATCAAAACTGAGGAAAAAAAGGTAAGAATGTAAGGAAATTAAGATTCAAGAAATCTGGCAGATACAAATCTATGAATTTCAACCAGAGCTGATTTTCCATAGATGTGAAAAATAATCGTATTTTTTTGTCAAACATAGGCAACATAAGAATGAAAATACGTAGAAAGATGAATGGAAAAGTGAAGGGTGTATGGATAAAGAATTACCCTTCAGGTAAATGCTTTGCCATAGTTCAAATAGAAAAAGAGATATTGTCAAGGAGGAGATTATCAATTGTGCATGAGAGGTTGAATAACCAGAGGAAAGATTATCTTCACAAACTATCAAGGTTTTATGTAAATAATTATGATTTTATTGTTTTAGAAGATCTGAATATAAAGAACATGGTAAGAAAAAATATACTATGAAGATACATACAAGATGCTTCCTGGGACGAGTTTATAATGATGCTATCTTACAAAGCGGAAGAAGCTGGTAAGATAATGAAGAAAGTAAATTCCAGGGGAAAATCTGAAGGTCTATCAATGGAAGACCCATGCAGGGACTATAGGCAAATAGAATACTAAAAAAGGGTGGGGACTGCCCTGGTAGGCCTGTGGAAGGGAGGTATCTACTCAGAAACATCTCTTATAAAGAGATGGTTTCCTGATAATTATTTTCTGTGAAACAGGAAACCCCTTG
>CAYSIM010000076.1:0-3775 GCA_964431165.1 uncultured Thermoplasmatales archaeon
CTCAATATATCATCGCTTGCACCTATCCTGGTAAATATTCTATCAACTATTCCAATTCTGGCCATTTTTGCAGGAACAAAGCTTCCTATCTGTGCCATGATAACGATCAATGCTATCTGTCTCATGTATGTGCTCTTTCCAGACATATTAGGTCCTGTTAAAACAATGAATCTATTGGATTCCGTATCCATCTTCGTATCGTTTGGTATGAAGTTCCCCTGGATATCAAGTACGGGATGTCTGCCCTCCATTATTTCAATTTCTGTGGAACTATCAACAATGGGTTTTGAATATCCCCTCCTTGCCGCAATTTCTGCCATTGTTACATAGAAATCAAGCATTCCCACCTGCAGGGCTACTTCCCTCACCTCCCTTTTTTTTGAAATATTTTCAAGTATACCGTTGTATATTTCATTTTCCCTGAGATCTATGTTCGCCTTTGCCTCTGAAACAGAATATTCCAAATTCTGTAAATCCTGCGTTGTGTACCTTTCAACATTCTTAAGCGTTTGCTTCCTTATAAAATAACCCGGTACCTTAGATATCTGGGACTTTGGTATCTCTATATAATAACCGAATACATCATTATAACCCACCTTGAGATTTTTTATACCTGTGGAGATTATCTCTTTCCTCTCTATTTGCTGTATCATACTTTCCTTTTCCTTAATTATCTTTCTATAACCGTCCAGCGTAGCATCAAATCCTTCCTTTATCCTTGATTCTTCAAAATTTTCATTTATTGAGTTCTCTATTAAATTCGAAATTTCTTCCATTGCATGAATTTCCTTGAAGAAATCCTTCAATTTCTCATTTTTCATAGAATATAATAAAGAATTTATTTCCTTAATTGTAAAATAGGACCTTTTTAGTGAAATCAGGTCCTGTGGTGTGGCTCTCCTTGCCTCTATCCTGGACCATATCCTCTCAAGGTCAGGCATTCTCCTCATTAATTCTATGAGAGAAAGCCTGGATATTGTATCCCTATGAAATATCTCTACCATTTCCAGTCTTTCCCTTATTATCCCTGGATCTATAGAAGGATGATACAGGAATCTCCTCAGTATCCTGCTGCCCATTTTTGTGCTGCAAGCATCAAGAACACCAAGTAGGGAATTTTTTTCATCCCCTCTCGGATCGGAAAAAATCTCCAGGTTCTTTATGGTGGTATCATCAAGTACAAGAAATTCCCCGGAACTGTATAAAACAAGCTCCCCTATGGATCTAAGGGCATCCATATTAGTTTTTTCAAGGTATTCAAATAATGCTCCGATTGAAATAACAATGGCATTATTATCGGAAATTTCATTTAATACCTTTTCTCCAACATATTTTTTAATCAGGGATATTGACCTGAATCTATCCATGCTAACTACTGTAAAAGGTATTCCCTTCTGTTCAAGAATATTCTTTATGCTATCAGGAATGGCATTTGCTATAACAATTTCCCTTGGATTTATTTTTTGCATCTCAGATATTACGCTCTCCTCAACATCCTCTTCAAACCATGTTCCTTTAAATTCGCCCGTAGAAACATCGGCGAAAACAATACCCCCATGTTCAGATAAAGATATTGAGCAGATGTAATTTGTAATGGAAACAAGGAGTTCCTCTTCGTATACAGTCCCTGCCGTGAATACCCTCACCACATCCCTCTTCACTATGCCCTTTGCAAACCTGGGATCCTCGAGCTGTTCGCAAAGTGCTACCTTGTAACCCTTGTTAACCAGTTTTCCAACATAGGAATATAGGGCATGGTATGGAATACCTGCCATTGGGATATTCTCCCTCTCCCTGTTCCTGGAAGTGAGAACTATATTAAGCTCCCTTGATACCACCCTTGCGTCATCACCGAATGTTTCATAAAAATCGCCCACTCTATAGAAGAGTATCATATCCCTGTATTTTTTCTTTATTTCGTAGTACTGTCTCATTAGAGGTGTTTCCATCCATCATCAAAAAAGTTCAGTGATTAAAAAATGTTTCCAATGAATTTTATTTCATTTAAAAATAATTTCCTAGAAAAATTTATTTAACTTTTAATCCATGATTAATCTGGTGGAAATACAATGAAGGAGATTAGAGTGAAGGAAGTGATGTCTAAGAATCCCATGATACTTGAATACAATACGGATGTTTCAACCGCGGTTAAGAAAATGGTACAGAGAGGAATAAGTACCATAATCGTCTCTAAAAATAATGTTCCAGTGGGCATTGTCACAGACAGGGATCTGGTAACAAAGGTGATTGCCAGGGATATTAATCCATCGGAAATTACCCTGGAAGACATAATGACAAGGCCGCTTGTTGTTGTGGATGAAAATGAAAAGCTTGAAACAGCAGCCAGGATGATGAATAAAAAGAAGATTAGAAAACTACCTGTGGTGAGCGGAAATGCGATAATCGGTCTTTTATCAGAAAATGATATAGTGAAGATTTCACCTGATCTTCTATTCATAGCATCCGAAAAATCACAGGAAGAAATAAAGGAAGAATATTTCGCTGGCCTTTGTGATGTATGTGGACATTTTTCCACCCAGCTAGTATTCTATAAAAATTTATACGTATGTCCTAAATGTAAGGCTGAAATGTGAGGTGATCAGTGATGAAGATTACCTGGTATGGACATTCGGCTGTAATGATTGATGATGGTCTGAAAATACTTGTAGACCCTTTTATAGAAGGAAATCCCCTTGCACCTGTAAAATGGCAGGACCTTAGACCAGATATTATACTTGTCACGCATGGCCATGGAGATCATCTAGGGAATGCCATTGATATTGCAAAGAATGTTAACATACCCGTTATAGCCATATACGAACTTGCCGAATACCTTTCATCCAAAGGCGTGAATGCCATTGGAATGAATTTTTCAGGAACTTTCGATTTCAATGGAAAAAAGATAACAATGGTACCAGCGCTCCATACTGCCGGAATAAGCATGGACAATTTCCAGCATTCAGGAGGATTACCTTGTGGTTATGTCATTAAAGGTACAAGAACAGTTTACCATGCTGGTGATACTGGTTTATTCGGTGATATGAGATTGATCGGTGAGTTATACGGCCCAGAGATTTCACTGCTCCCAGTAGGAGGATTTTTCACAATGGGTATAAGGGAAGCTGCATACGCTGCTAAACTTCTGGGCTCCAAGTACATTATTCCAATACATTATAATACATTCGACGTTATAAATCAGAATCCGGATGAATTGAAAAAGGAGCTGATGGAAATTGCAGACGTGATAATATTGAAGCCAGGTGAAACAAAGGAATTCTAGCTGATACCCGTTATGATCAATGAAATTATAATTACAAGGTAGGCAATGGATTCCAATATGCCTACAAACTTTATATTTTTAATTTTAAAATAGAATATCCTCACCAAAGCCAATGAAAATACGGGATAATTCATTATTATGGAAAGAATTGAAGGTAAAAAATTGTATAGGGAACAGTTAATATTTTTCCTTAGAAAAGATTTAACCGCGAATTCTGCACCATAAAGATAAATAAAAATAAGTAAAGGTAATTGAATTATCAATATACCGGAAAAAAGGAAAGTAAAGAATAACATGGATGATTCTCCCATTAAACCAAAAAATGTTACTAAATAGTTTTTATATTTTTTAATTTTTAAAAAATACGAAATTAAAAAAAGAAAATATGTTATGGCTATTGGTGGAAATTGGAGGGTTGAAAATAAAGCAGCAATAATACCTATTGATAATACTATTTTTTCCTGAATTTTAAAATTTGAAATTGATGTATCAAAT
>CAYSIM010000076.1:3785-5877 GCA_964431165.1 uncultured Thermoplasmatales archaeon
AGTCCTGTAAAAACAGGTATCCAGAAAATAGACACATATAATGCTCTTTCCATTATAATTCCATTATAAATGGAAAGAATGAATGTGAGGGTAGATGTTACCCAGCCACCATATTCCCTTGAAATTTTCATTTTATGGAAAAATTCTTCCATATATTTTTCATTTTTGTTATTTTTTCAATGAAAAGTTTCTTATTATAATTCATTTTTCCCTCTACCAATGAAAAGCATCTCCGTTTATAATGTGAAATTACCTTTAAAGATTCCCTTTGAAACAAGTTTTGGTATACAATATTACAGAGATGCTCTACTTTTCAGATATTCTGGTGATGTTGAGGCCTGGGGTGAGAGTGTTACAGATTCAGACCCTGGCTATAGCTATGAATATAACGGTACGGCTATCAATGTTTTTAAAGATTATCTTCTTGAAATAATAAAGGAAACTGAAGAACCTGAAGAGTTCATGGAAAAGAGTAGAAGAATAAAAGGGCACAATATGGCAAAATCGGCAGTGGAAACAATGCTATGGGATCTTAAAGCTAAGAGAATTGGAAAAAGCTTAAAGGAGTTAATAGGCGGGAAAAAGGAAAAGATTCAATCGGGAATAAGCATTGGCATTCTCCCAATGGACAAATTACTATCCATGATAGAAAATTCCCTTGAAAGGGGTTACAGGAGAATAAAATTGAAGATAAAACCTGGCTGGGACGTGGAGGTAATTAAAAAGGTAAGGGAAACATTTGGAGATATACCACTTACGGTAGATGCAAATCAGGCCTATGATAAGAATCCAGATAGAATCAAGCTTCTGGACAGGTATGAGCTACTTATGATAGAGCAGCCCCTAAGTGAGAGGAATTTCCTGGGACATTCAAAGATCCAGAGAGATATTTCAACACCCATATGCCTTGATGAAAGCATACATTCTGTGGAAGATGCAGAGAGAATGCTGGAGATGGATGCAGGAAGGATAATCAACCTCAAAATAGGCAGGGTAGGGGGCATTGGAGAATCTCTTAAAATAATAGATTTTGTCAGGAAAAATAATATACCCATATGGTGCGGTGGAATGCTTGAAACTGGTATTGGAAGGGCTATGAATGTAATAATACAGTCCAGGGATGAATTCACAATACCTGGAGATACTAGCCCCAGTGATAGATATTTTGAAAAGGATGTTATTAAGAAACCATTCCAGATGGTGAATGGTATGATTGACGTTCCTAACGGTAAGGGCATAGGAGTGGAGCCAAATATTGAATACATAGAAAGTATAAGCAAAAATGTATGGAAATTCGATATGGAGTGATTTTTCATGGATGATGTTTCGGAACTGACCCTGGAGTTGATTCGAAGTAACAGTGAAAATCCACCCGGTAATGAGGAGGGAGTGGCGGATATAATAAAATCCAGGCTAAGGAATTATTTGCCGCTTAAGGAAATAAGAACAGGAGAACATAGGGTGAATCTAATCTTCGGAAAAGGGGAGTACCTGGTTTTCAACGGGCATATGGATACGGTGCCCTTTGGCAGGAACTGGACACACAGCCCCGAGGGTGAAATAATAGGTGGAAAAATTTATGGAAGAGGATCCTCGGATATGAAGGGGGCACTGGCTTCACTCATAGTGGCCATAGAGGAAATAGTGGATGAGGGTAAAAAGGAAATCCTTGAAAAATTCAAGTTCGCCTTTGTTGCGGATGAGGAGGAGGGTGGATATCTTGGTACAAAAGGTATACTTGACCATCTTTATGCAAGGTATGGTGTGGTGATGGAGGGTTCGGTATTCAATGAAAAAATATGCTACAGGCCTGGTGTGAGGGGTACAATATGGCTCGAATTAATATCAACGGGAAAAAGTGCTCACGGGAGTGATCCTGAAATTGGAGATAATGCCGTATTGAAGCTATCTGAAGCTCTCTTGAAACTCAAGGATTTAAAATTAAATTTTGTTAAGCATCCCTACCTTCCGGATCCCACCATAGCCGTCGGAACCACATTCCATGGCGGTGATAAGGTAAATGTTATACCAGATCTGGCAAAGGCTACACTGGATATTAGAACAATTCCATCCATGGAAAGGGATAATATTC
>CAYSIM010000077.1:0-5480 GCA_964431165.1 uncultured Thermoplasmatales archaeon
TATGATCTATACTGTCAAATTATATCTTGATATTATTGTGAAGAATGATATAATTGAGTTATCGGATTCAAATAGATTTAAAAGGAAATGGAGAAAAATAAGGAAGCATAAAAATCATGGTGAAAAGAATAACCATGGTCAATGTGAGTTGAAATACGAGAGTGGTGGAGAGACCTAGCTCAGGGATTGAGGGGATTCCTCAACACACAACCTTTCCCTTTGTGGTGAATCTTAAATGGATGCCAGATATTTCAAAAATGGAAGGAGGTTAAAGTAAAAATGTATTTAAAGAAAAAGGTTTTTTACATATCTGTAAATTTCAAGAATGGTGAAATGGATGAATGAAAACATAAAAAAACTCAGGGGTTTCAGGGAAATATATCCCGAAGAGATGGAGGTAAGGTCAAAAATATTTGCCCAAATGAGAGAAATTTCTCGAAGATTCAATTTCAAAGAGATTGATACACCAAGTGTTGAGCCTTTGGAATTATTCAGAATGAAAAGTGGTGAGGAAATCGTTTCACAGACATTTTCCTTCGTTGATAAAGGTGGGAGGGAAATCACGCTGGTTCCTGAAGTTACGCCTTCCGTAGCAAGGATGGTGGCACAGAGAAAAAATATATTGATGCCTTTGAAATGGTTCTCAATACCAAAACTTTGGAGATATGAAGAACCCCAATCGGGAAGATTGAGGGAGTTTTATCAATACAACGCAGATATTTTCGGTTCCAATGGTGTAGAAGCAGATGCTGAAATAATAGCACTTTCCCAGGCAATTCTCGAATCCCTAGGTCTTAAGAATAAATATATAATGAGAATTAGTGATAGAAATCTTATCGAAGAAATACTAAAAAAATATGGGGTAAAGGAAATTGAAAAAGCGCTCAGATTAATAGATAGAATGGAAAAAATAGGTGAAGATAGATTTAGAGAAGAATTTGAAAATATTACTAAAGAAATGGATATGATGGAATTCATAAAATTAAGGGGTGATCATTCCTTTTTAGAAAAAAAATTGGTAGATGTGGTAAATTTTGAACTTCTTGAGAAACTTAAAAAACTCGAAGATTACCTTAAAGAGTATGATTATGGTAATTTTATCTACGATCTTTCTATTGTAAGGGGTATTGCATATTACACAGGCATAGTCTTTGAGGCCCATGATATTAAGGGTGAGTTGAGGGCAATACTTGGAGGTGGTAGGTATGACAATGTTGTTTCCCTATTTAACGGTGAACAGGTTCCTGCTGTAGGATTTGGGATGGGGGATGCTGTGCTTGAAATTCTTATGAAGAGAGAAAAACTATGGCCAGAAATAAAAGAAAATCCAGATTATTTCATAGCTGTTTTGGGTAATGCGAGAAAATATGCAATCCAGATTTCAAAAATTCTAAGAAATGCAGGTTTTAAAGTGGAAATGGATTTGACAGGAAAATCACTTTCCTATCAGATGAAATATGCGGATAAAATAGGAGCAAAATACGCATTGCTAATAGGAGAGGAAGAAATGGTTCAAAATATGGTGACTGTAAGAGAGATGTCATCAGGGAAACAGTTAAAGCTCTCTTCTGATGATTTGTTGAAAAAAAATAAATTCTTTTCATAATATTTTATATAGCTTTTTGATTATAAGGAAATGGTGGTAAGTATGGATAATTTAGATGCAATGTTTAAGCCAAAATCCATTGCAATCGTGGGTGCTTCTAGGGATCCCCATTCAATAGGTTTTAGTGTTGTTAAAAATCTTATTGATTCAAAATATCCGGGAAAAATATATCCAGTAAATCCCAAAGCGGATGAAATACTTGATTTGAAATGCTATCATAGTATAATGGAAGTTCCGGATGATGTTGATCTGGCAGTAATTACAGTTCCTGCACAGATTACACCGGGTGTTGTGGAGGAATGTGGAAAAAAAGGCGTGAAAGGTCTAGCCATAATTGCATCAGGCTTCAGTGAAGTTGGCAGGACAGATCTGGAAGAGAAGTTGGTAGAAATTGCAAAGAAATACAACATGAGGATCCTGGGCCCAAACATTGTGGGAATAATGAGCAACCCAAAGAAAATGAACGCTTCTTTCGGACCTTATTTACCATATCCTGGTAAAATAACAATGATTTCGCAGAGCGGTGCTCTCCTCATAGCCCTGGATAGTAGGACTTGGGTGGATCGTGTTGGAATGTCATATCTTATCAGTATAGGAAATATGAGCGATCTAGATTTTGCGGATCTCATAGAATATTTTAGGAATGATGAGGATACAAAATGCATATCGCTTTATGTTGAAGGAATAAAGAATGGAAGGAAGTTCATAGATGTTTGTAAAAAAATACTGGAAAAACCAATAGTAGCATTAAAATCTGGAGTTTCGGCCAGAGGATCCATAGCTGCAGCCTCACACACAGGATCACTTGCAGGATCTGGGAAAGTCTATTCTGCAGCTTTCAAGCAGGCTACTGTTGTACAGGCGTATACGCTTGATGATCTTTTTGATAGATCTCTAGCACTTTCCCTTCAGCCTCCAATGAAAGGAGATAATCTTTTAATTATTACAAACGGTGGAGGTGTAGGTGTTCTTGCCACAGATGCTGCTGAAAGATACGGTATACCACTCAGGGATCCGCCTGAAGATCTAAAGGAAAAGCTAAAGGAAATAATGCCAGAGTTTGGTAGTGCAAAAAATCCAGTGGACATAACCGGTATGGCTTCAGCAGACTGGTATGGGAAGGCACTTAAAATAGCTTTGCAGCATCCTTGGGTAAATGGTGTTACAGTTCTTTACTGCGAAACATCCGTATCCGATCCAAGAGAGCTATCCATGGAAATATTCGAAGCTACCAGTTGCAACAGGAGTGAGAAACCTGTTACAGTTTCCTATGTGGGTGGTGAAGTAACGGAAAGGGCTATAGAATGGCTACAGAAAAAAGGAATACCCGTGTTCAGATCACCCGACAGAGCGATAAGTGCCATGGCAGCCCTGAGGGAATATGGAAGGTACATTGAAAAGGGCTTTGATGAATTCAACAGGTTTGAGGATGTTGATACTGGAAAGGTAAGGAATATTTTTGAAAGGATAAAAAAAGAAGGGAGAGATTTTGTTACTGAGGTAGAGGCAAAGGAGATACTTGAAGCATACAGAATACCCGTGGCAAAAACTGTATTGGCAAGGACAAAGGAGGAGGCGGTTCAACTATCAAAAAATATGAAATACCCGCTTGTGGCGAAGATAGTATCACCACAGGTAGTACATAAAAGCGATGTGGGCGGAGTGGTTTTGAACATAAAGGATGAGATGGAACTTCAGCAGGCTTATGAAAGAATAGTTTTAAATGTAAGGAAAAATGTTCCAAATGCTGAAATCGTTGGTATTGCGGTACAGGAAATGGCTCCTCCCGGAACAGAAAGTATAATAGGCTCTACAAAGGATGTGCAGTTTGGACCCACCGTTATGTTCGGTCTTGGTGGAATTTTTGTTGAGGTAATGAAGGATGTGAGTTTCAGGGTAGCACCATTTTCAAAATCAACTGCAATAGATATGATAAATGAACTCAATGGTAAAGCTATACTATACGGTGTCAGGGGAGAAAAACCAAAAGATATAGAATCTCTCAGTGATGCTATCAGCAGGATTTCGCAGCTTGTAACTGAATTTCCAGAAATAAAAGAGCTGGATGCAAATCCTACCCTAGTTTATGAGGAAGGAATAAAGGTGGTGGATGCAAGGATAATTTTAGACAAAAAGTGATATTTCATGATTGACATAAGTGATAAGGGTATTTCTCTCAGGATTGCTGTTGCTTCCGGTGAGATAGTTCTTAGAACTAGCACAGTGGAATCCATAATCCAGAAAAAAATAAAGAAAGGTGATGTTTTTGAATTTGCCAGGGCATCTGCTCTCTTTGCAATAAAAAATACGTCAAACATCATACCCCATGCACATCCCGTACCAGTAGAACATGTGGACATTAACTTCATTGTTAATGGGAATAGAATAAAGGTAGAATGTACTGTAAAGGCACATTATAAGACTGGCGTAGAAATGGAAGCTTTAGTGGGCGTATCTGTGGCACTTATGACAATTTGGGACATGGTGAAATATATGGAAAAGGATGAAAATGGCCAATATCCCTTTACATCAATAAAAAATATAGAAGTTGTAAAGAAGGAAAAAATTTAATTTACTTATATTTAATTTTGCTGGATGCTCTGAAGGTGAATTTCTTCTTACTTGGTATGTTTATAATCTGTTTTGTCTGTGGATTCCTTGCTTTTCTTTCTTTCTGAACCCTGCGCTCAAAAATACCGAATCCCACTAGGTTTACCTTCTTTCCATTGTTCACAGAATCAACTATTTCATTCAGGAAGGTTTTTATTACTTCCCTGGCCACTTTCTGCGTTACCTTTGCCTTCTTTGAAACATTTTTGCTCAATTCACTAATTCCTACCATTTTTCACCACCATCCTGTATTTTACAGCATGTATTACAATTTACTTATATAAATATTACTATCAGAATACCAGAAGAATTAGAAAAAAACTAGATTTTCTGATTTTTAAAAATTAATATAAAAAAATTTTTTCAAAATTTTTATTGCAGAAATTATTTACAATAAATTCATGAAAGCTTTAAAGCAATTAATTTCAAAAAAATTTATATCCCATTATAATTAATTGTTACCTATGAAACCAAGAAAATTAAAAAAGGGTGGCCATATAAGAATAATTGCTCCCGCTAGCCCACCCAACTTGAGGAGTCTTACAGTAGGCGTAGAAAAATTGAGAAAAATGGGTTACAAGGTAAGTTTTGGGGAAAATATAAGAAAAATAAAGAGAATAGGTTATCTTTCTGCTCCTGACATAGATAGGGCAAAGGAGCTTGAAAATGCATTTCTGGATGATTCTGTTGATGCAGTATTCTGTGCAAGAGGTGGATATGGATCTCTGAGAATACTTCCTTTAATTGATTTTGACGTGATAAAGGATCATCCCAAGATATTCCTCGGTTACAGTGACATCACCGCGTTGCATATAGCAATAAATCAGAAGGTGGATCTCATTACTTTCCACGGACCCATGCCTGGTGTGGATTATGAATCCGTTTCTGATGCATTTTTGAAATTCATGATGGATTTTCTTTCAGGTGAAACCTCTGATCTCACATCGCAGATCACAAGAATAGTGGGTATTCTCGTGGAGGGAAGTGCTGAGGGCAGGAGTGCCGGGACCAATTTCTCACTCGTAACTTCATTGATTGGTACGGAATATCAACTGAAGGCTCATGATAGAATACTTTTTCTCGAAGATGTTTCCACAAGCATCTATGATATAGATAGGTACATGGCGGAGCTTTGGCTCACAAAAACACTCTATAGGGTGAAGGGTCTTGCATTCGGTGATTTTACACAGATTCCCGTGGATGAAGGTCCTACGCCTTCACTGCAGGAGGTAATATATTACTACGTAAGCAATATGAAAAAACC
>CAYSIM010000078.1:0-5326 GCA_964431165.1 uncultured Thermoplasmatales archaeon
CTCGGGTGGAAATTCATCCCTTATGAGGGAAAATGCTATGGGGAACATGGCCATTCCTGCACCCTGAAATGTCCTTATAAGAATGAAAATTCCAAGGGTATTGGCAAAACCACCGAAGATCACGGATATTGAATAAATGCCTGAAACAATCAGGAACATCTTCTTCTTTCCATACATGTCCGCCAGTTTACCGAATATGATGGATGAAACGGTTCCTGAAATAAGGTATGATGTCACCACCCAGGAAATAGAGTCATAATCGGTGTTAAAATTCCTGACAAGTATGGGAAGGGAAGGGACTATCATAGTTTCTATATACATAACAAGCAGACCCGCAAATGCCATTACCGCTACCGCTGCCTTCTGTTCCCTGGTGAACCTCATTTTAAAAGATGAAGATGTATAAATATATCTATTTTTCCTGTTTACATTTTAAATATGAAAAATATTTTTTAATAAGAAAAATATAATAAATCATGAAATTCCCTAAAGATTTCCTATGGGGAACCGCTATTTCCGCTTTTCAGACAGAAATGGGCACATCTGAAGAATCCATATCAAAAAAATCCGACTGGTACGTATGGGTTCATAATGATAAAAACATTAAGGAAGGTGTTGTCAGCGGGGATTTCCCTGATGATGGTGATGGATTCTGGGATCTTTATAAGGAAGACATTGAAAATGCAAGGTGGATGGGTAATAACGCCTTCAGGCTTAGCCTTGACTGGGCAAGAATATTTCCTGAAACAACATCTAGTGTAGATTCAGAAATAGTATACGAGAATGAAAACATAGTGGATGTAAAATTAGAAAGAAAATCAATGAAGGAGCTGGAATCCATTGCAGATATGAAATCGGTGCAAAGGTACAAGGAAATACTCCATTACATTAAAAAATCAGGTATGAAGGTTTTACTTACACTCTACCACTGGCCCTTACCAGTATGGCTTCATGATCCCCTGGCATGCCAAGAGGATATAGGATCCTGTTCAAAAAAGGGATGGCTTGATGAAACTACGATTGTTGAATTCGCTAAATATGCCTATTTTTCATCAAAAGAATTCTCTAGGTATGTGGATATCTGGGAAACAATAAATGAGCCTGATGTGATCGCCACCTCAGGCTATATGATGGGATCTTTTTCAGGATTCCCTCCGGGACTGGTGGATATCCAGAAAGGTATAGAGGTGGAAAAAAATTTAATTTTGGCACATACTGTGGCATACAAAAATATAAAAAGGAATGATCCCGGGAAGAAGGTAGGGGTGGGTACTGCACCCCAGTATTTTGAACCCTTCAGAAAGGATAAGAGAAGTAAAAAATTTGTAAAATATTTTACTTATGTAAACAACGAATGGTACTTAAATGGGGTGAACTTTGGTTACCTGGATATGGATCTGGATGGAATTTTTGATCTAAGAATAAAGGAAATTGCACCTCCTGATTACATAGGCATAGACTATTACCAGAGAATCAGGATGTCATACAGGGAAATAGAGGGTCTTCCCTACCTTTTCAATGCTGAGGTTGAACCTTGTGAAAATTGTTCTGATTTTTCTTGGGACATATATCCCCAGGGAATAAGGAATATTTTAAAAAACATATTTGAAAAATATCATAAGGAAATATACGTTCTGGAGAATGGTATTGCAGATGCCGGTGATTTAAAGAGACCAAAATTCATCCTTGATCATGTTAAAGAAGTGGAAAATGCATTGAATATTGATAGTATTCCAGTAAAGGGTTATTTCCACTGGTCACTTATTGATAATTATGAATGGGTAAATGGATTTTCGAAGAGATTCGGTCTTTTTGGTGTGGATTACAAAACAAAAAAAAGAATTAAGAGGGAATCGGCTGAAATTTATAGGAAAATATGCATTGGAGAAATTTGAACAATTTTATAGAAAAGTTTGGGGTTTGGGAGAGGCAGTAGAAATCATATCATTAAGGAGATGAACGCACTTTTTAGAAAAAGGTTTATAAATAATTTTGTTTATATAATAAATGCTACAGAGTGAAATTATACCCCAATAAAAAGGAAAAAAACTCCTTGAAAAACACTTTGTTATTTGTATGTTTGTTTAAAATTATTTCTCATAATAAAGATTACACATAAAAGAAGAAAAATAATCCTTTAATTGTTTAGACATGGTGAATATGCTTATTGATGTAAAAAAAAGCTCGAAAATATGAGAAATTAATTTCATGATAGTGCATCTATGCGATAGCAAAGAAGTACGATACCATTATCATTGAAGACCTTTAAGTTCAGGGATTGAAAAAAATATTGCGAAAAGTATAGAGAATGGTGTCTTCTAAGCTTTCAAGGAGAAGTTAAAATGTAAAAAAATACAATTGAAATAGATAAATTCGACCTTTTTAAAAAATATGCTCCGGGTGGAAAAGATCAAGAGAAACCTGAAAATTTCAAATGGAATGTATAATTGTAATTTATACGGTCAAACAATCAACAGGAATTACAATGCTGCAATAAACATAATGAAGATGTTTTTAAAAAAATTAGATCCAGTGTAGCCCGAATTTACGCCTGTGATAATCCCAATTTCAAACTTGAATAGAATATATCCATACGGGCAAATGTGGGTCTATGAATCAGTAAGCTCCGAAGCTTCAGCAAATCACTTCCATCCTGTTAGTATTTTTTCGCTGTTAAATGTTGACCAGCTTGCATAGAATATTATTAAAACTCCAACCAGAAGCACAGATGAAATTATAAGTATATTATTCGTATCGCTGAGTGAAATCAGGCCTATTTCACCTAGAATATATAGAATAAAGAATGGAATTAGAGAGAGTGCACCCAGTTGATACGCACTCTGGGGATTGTTTACCTTTCCTGATATAAATACTCCAAAGCTTATTCCATAAAGAATGGAGAGCGGTACTCCTACGATCATAGAAATTGCAAATGTGGAATTCGGGTAATAGAAATATCCTATGTACCTGTATGTGAAAATATCCGAAAGTACCATGAACAGAACGGCACCTGCATAAATAGATATGATAGTTGGTATGAACGAGCTTATATATTTACCCGTTAATATTTCACTTTCCCTTACGGGTGTGGCAAGCAGAGATTCAAGGCTTTTTTCAATCTTCTCACCCACAAGACTATAGGATGAAATATAGAGAGGGAGTAGGGCTGCTAAAATCATAAAGAAAAATGAAAATGATGAAAGATGGTCGATTGTGTACTGCACTGTAACATGTTTTTTAATGATGAGATAATAGGTGAGTGAGGGAAGCGCTATACCCAGGATCAGGGGTATTACCATCAGAGATACTGTAATTGTTCTTCTCTTCATCATTATTTTAATATCCTTTTTTGCAATTATCCATGATTTTTTGATATTCATGATCCCACCAGCTTCAGGTAAGCTTCCTCGAGGGAAGCATATTCCTCATTAACAGTCCTTATCTTTCCCCCTGCAGAAACAATGGCATTTATAATTTCTGGTATTTCTTTATCTCCATCTCTTACCTTAAGTATTATTTTTTTACCATCAACTTCCAGGGTCAATGGATTCAGTTTTTTCACTTCCTCTAAAATAGTTTCATTTATATTTTCCAGAGTTATGACCGTGCGTGTACCGAATGATCTCCTTAAATTTTCAGGAGTATCCATTGAAATCAGCCTTGTTTTCAATATCCCAATTCTATCGCATATACGGGTTGCTTCATCCAGATTATGGGTATTGAGAAGAATGGTCTTTCCTTCCTTCTTAAGATCTATGATTATATCCCTGATCATTTTGGATGCTTCTGGGTCCAGGCTGGCTGTAGGTTCATCCAGAAGCAATATTTCAGGCTCATGTATTAAGGCCCTTGCCAGAACAAGCTTTTGCTTCATTCCCTTTGAAAATGTGGCTACAGGCTCATCCCTTCTTTCCCAGAGATCGAATTTTTTAAGATAATTCTCAATATTATCCTTCAATTTCTGATCCTCTACCTGGTACATTTTTCCAAAAAATATCAGATTTTCGTAGGCTGAAAGTGATTCATAAAATCCTGGAGTATCCGGAACATAACCAACAATTCTCCTTATTTTAAGAATTTCATTTTTGTCTTTTACCTCCATGCCTGAAACAAATACGTTACCAGAAGTGGGTGAAATGAGACCTAGTATTATTCTTATTGTGGTAGTTTTACCTGCACCGTTTGGCCCCAATAGCCCGAATATTTCACCTTTATTTAATGAAAAGCTCAGTTTCTCTATGGCCACCTTTTCTCCGAATTTTTTTGTGATGTCCTGGACCTCAATTGTTTCTCGCATATTTTTACTGTTATGAAGATCAAATATTTTATTGTTTTACTTATGGCAAAATTTTAAATGATCCTTAGTAATGATTAAAATGTGGAGAGATCAGGTATAACAGATCTGCCGCTTCATTACGGGAAGGCACCACCCTGGCTATTTGACAGAATGGTAAGACTTTCTTCTGAAATTACGGCGCTCATTATAGAGGAATACGGGAAAATGGAATTCCTGAGAAGGATAAGCAATCCATATTTTTTCCAGGCATTTTCAATGGTTGTGGGTTTTGACTGGCATTCTTCGGGTACTACCACGGTGCTAATGGGTGCATTGAAGGAGGCAACAAAGAATGGAGTCCTGGGTATCCATATTGCGGGAGGCAAGGGAAATATTGCTCTTAATACGCCAGAAGAGATAGAAAAAATTTGCAAAAATCTTGGAATGAATGATTCAGGAATTGAAAGATTAAAATATTCTTCAAGACTATCAGCAAAGGTAGATAATACCCTGGTCCAGGATGGATTTTCCATATATTTCCATAGCATAATTTTTACAGATAATGGTGACTGGGCTGTAATTCAGCAGGGTATGAATGAGCAAAAGAGATATGCAAGAAGATATCAATGGCTTGGTAAGAATGTATCATCATTTGTAAATGAACCACATTCAGGCATCTTTTCCCAGATAATCCTGGACAAGGTGATGGATCTAACTTCCAGAAAAAGTACTGAAACAAGGAAAGTTTCACTGGATATTGCAAGGGAAAGACCCGAAAAATTAAAAACCCTGGTAAGAGAAAATGTAAATGCTAAACCTCTGGATTATTTTCTTGGAATACCTTACATTGAAATGCCATGGAAGATCAACTGGAATGCACTGAGGGAAGTATATGAATTCCAGCCCAGGGACTACGAGGAAATGGTTTCACTTAAGGGTGTAGGTCCTTCCACAGTAAGGGCACTTGCTTATATAGCAAATGTGGTGTATGGTACGGAAATTTCATGGAAAGATCCTGTTAAATATTCTTTTGCTTTAGGTGGAAAGGAT
>CAYSIM010000079.1:0-1378 GCA_964431165.1 uncultured Thermoplasmatales archaeon
TTTTTTAGGGTCTTTTCTAATTTCAAGAGGAAGATCTTTTTCCGTTATCTCTGATTTTGTTATGCTTTTTATTTGGCTTTTTTCCTTCACTACTTTTCCCATATTTACATTTCTAAGTTCCTCATCCTTCAAAAAATAATCAAGCGTGATCATTATCCCACCCTAAAAATTATTATTAAAATCAAGAAACTAACAGAAATAATTAATGAAATAACAATCATTTTAAAAAAATCATCGAGGACTTCTTCTGTCTTTTCATCTTCAAGTTGTTTTTCTATAATTCCCATTATTTATCACCCCAAGGAGCTTCTATATCACTGCTACATTTGTTGCAATGAAAATAGAGTTGAGATAAAAACCGAGAAGAGTACCCATGCCTGCGGTCAATCTGCCATGTATGGCAATGTGGACAATAAAACATCCAAATATCTTGATTTTTATCTATGAGCTTGGGTCTTATAAAAATTAGAAATTTCATTTCCATCCCTCCGTAAGCTCCTTTACTGCACCTTCCCTGAACTCACTTTTCATTTTTTGAAATTTTTCTGTATTCTCTACAATATGTACAGCCTTCTTTATTTCTTCAATGATGCTATCAATGTTATTCTCTGAGACTATGGCTTCCATTTTCCATATTGTCTTTCTTCCGTTTTTAATTAATATCTTCATACAATACACCTATGTTTTCAAAAATGAATTCTTCCAGTGCTTTTTTCTTTGAAACTATCTTTTCTATCCTATCTTCAAGGTAGTCTCTTTTGAATGGGTCTGTGGTCATTCTCTTTTTTTCTGTTAATTCTTGAATTGTCTTTTCATATTGTCTTATTCTTTTTTGCATTTCCTCAAGGGATTCCATTTTTATCTACCTCCTTGGATCTTGATTCCTCTTCTATAATTTCATAGTGCCAAAAAACGAAGTTTGGTGGATCCTTCACCTTTTTAAATTTCATATTTTCACCTCTTTTTGATATTTATTGTAAAAAATCGTGAATTTCTCAAATTCATCTCTCTCTTTCTTTCCATTTCCTATGTATCTAAGGTCGTATTGTTTTGATAATTGGATAGCCTGTTCAAAGGTTTCAATTGAATAGCTGGTTATTTTCTTTTGCTGAATATCATTTGCAAGTCTATCATAATCAAATTTTATCCCGAGGAACTCTTCACAATATTTCTTTTCTGATGAAGGAAATATTGAATTTTTAACAGCATTTTTAAGAACATTCCAGAATTCGTAAACTGCATAGTAATTTTTCATTTCAATTGCTTTCCTGAGCTTCTCTGCCTCTTCCATCTCCCTCCTAATCTTTAGGATCTTTGATTGTATTACTGCTAATTCCTCTTTTAGTTCCATTTCCTTTTTTTCCAGTTCATTCAGTTC
>CAYSIM010000079.1:1388-2470 GCA_964431165.1 uncultured Thermoplasmatales archaeon
TTATATCTTATGGATGCGGGTATGTAAAAATTTATCCTTATAGGTGGATCTCCCTTTTGGTACTTTTTTGGCCTACCCCTCATTATTGCACCTCCATATATTGAAAGAATTTTTTACGGCAGTTACGGCTGTAAAAAAATAAGAAATTAAAAAAAGAATTAGGATTTTCCGATGCCCAGGAATTTTTGGTGTAAAAAAATCCTGGGAATTTTTTACACCTAAAAATCGGAAATGCTTTTCTACAAATGCTTTCCAAAATCGAATTTATTTTTTTACCACCGTAATTTCTTAATAATGCACAGCATTTACTTTGTGAAATTTTTTTAAAATAAGAAATAACAAAATTCTTTCCTGCACTAATCATTGCATAATCCCCTCCTTCCTTGCAATTCCATTTCCCCTCTCTACAACTTCACCTGAATCTATCAGCAATTTTATTGCTTCATCTATGCTTTTAATCCCCTCAATTTCTGCAAGCTCTTGCAATTTCCTATATTCTAAATAGCCATAACTATTGATAATTTCAAGCAATTTATTTGCATCATTTCTGAGATCTGATGGTACGGTAAGAGTATCTATATCGAAACCTATTGTTCCCAAGAATTCATTTAACAGTTCAAAAGCCACCATAACATCTTTTCTATTTACGGTATTGCTGAGCCTAAGCTTTGCATGGGCTTCTGCCAATCTTACTATGCCCTCTAAATTCCTGGCATTTATAGGGATCTTCTGGTCAGCTTTTTTGGTTCTTATTTTAGCATACTCATTTGCTATGGTTTCCTTTGCTTCATCCGTTAGAATAGGTGAAAAAGATTTAGCGTACGCAACATATTTTTTAAGAAGCTCATCATTTATCACGGTATTTTTATTTAACACCTTCATTGCAAATTCATATTCTTCATTGAAGCTCTTCACATTGTCATTTATGAAGAATATCAGGTCAAACCTGTTGAGTATAGTACTGGGCAAAGTAATCTGCTCAGGAAGTGGTTTTGCAAGATCAAATCTCCCAAACCTTGGGTTTGCGGATGCTAGAACCGAAGCATTTGCAGGTGCAACTATGAACAATCCTGCCTTGCTCT
>CAYSIM010000079.1:2528-5312 GCA_964431165.1 uncultured Thermoplasmatales archaeon
CTATGCAGGCTATGCCATCATTAGCAAGAACCATTACACCTCCTTCCCATGAAGTTTGATCATTGTTTTTTGTTATTGCTAGGGTTAAACCTGCCCCTGATGCATCAGAAACGTAGAATGATTTAGGGATCATATTTTTGTTCCATAAAAGCAACTGCGATTTTGCAGTCCCTGGGTCCCCCACAAGGAGTATGTGGATGTTTCCCCTTATTCTTGTGCCATTTATTTCTTTCTGTACACCACCCACTCCTTGTAAAATTATCGCCTTCTTTATTGCCTTCAATCCTATGATGGATGGTGCATATAATTCAGCAAGTTGATCCAGAAGGTCTTCCCTCTTTGAAAATTCTCTAAACTTTTCTTTTTCATCATCAGTTATCGTAATTTTATTCTCTTCATCAATCTTGAATATACTGTTGGCTACCAGATAAAGTTCTTTTGGTTTTTTATCCTTGTTTTTTTGGCTGGTTGTATTTTTCAATTTTTCAGGTATCTCCACCAGTATTGAATCATAAAATTTGGAACTAAAATCCAATTCCTGTACGATTATTTCTCTGTAAGCTTCAAATTTACTCTCACTTTCAACAAAATCAAAATCACCTTTTTTCCCGCATCCTTCGCAATATGCAGGTTTCTTTGATCCTTTAATATGGTTATGGTGGCCACAAACATGGCATTCCCATACTCCTTCTTCGATACTCAATAGCCTAGTGGTCATTGTCTTTATTATGCCTTTTATTTGGATGAGTTTATTAATATAGTTCTTGTTTATTTTTGAGATTTTTATCTCTTCTGCATTTTTTATCTGAAATGTTGGAAAGACCTTGATTTCCGTATCCCATTCCACTTCCTTGTGCAATCTCTCGTTCAATTTTTGCAGAACTTTTTCAGGGTCTTCTTTGAATACTTCAAAAAGCCTGTATCCCGCCTCAGCTTTATTTTTCTTTTCGAAGAGATTTATTATTTCCTCCTCCTTATTCTTTTTGAAAAATTCGTATAGTGGTTTCCATGTCCTGTTTATATTTTCATAATCTTCCTCTAATTTTAGGAGATCAATGAAAAACTCTCTTTCATCTGCCCCATCTATATCTGTTTGGATTCTCAACTTTAGATTTGATTCCCACCACGAACTTATTATTTCATCAACTTCTTCATCTATCATCTCTCTCCACCCCCAAATAATAGAACCTCCTGCCCCATTTTGCATACCTCTGGGGCAGGAGAGCAAAAGGGGAGCATCAGCGTGATCATTCTAAAACCTCCAGTAGATCCGATATAGATTCGGGATCTCTTCCCAGTTCCAATTTTGCTGTCTCTATCCATTCTTTAAAAATTGAATATGGTATATTGTATTTTTTTCTAAAAATAAGCAACTTTTTATTCATACTGCCACCTCCTCGGAAAGATTCAATACAAAAAATTCAGATTCGGCCGGCCCCATTCAATTTGTGTGAATCCTGATTTATTGGAAATTCTTTATCAAATAATATCAATCTAGGATTATTCCAAGATTTTCTGCCACATACTCTGGGCAAGCCTTCCATTATTCTTGAATTCTTTTATGGTTTTTTTAGCATTTTCCCTTTCAGTCCTATGCTTTTCTAGAAATTCATTAATTTTTTCAATCAATATTTCCTTCAGTTCTCCTGTAAGCATGGCACCTGATCTGTATTCCTCCTCAATTCTTTTTAATTTATCATCATCAGGTTCAAATAGATATTTTAACCACTGGAATGAAACATCCACATCAGGGTTACCACCTAATTTTCTATGAAGTTCTACCGTTGCTTGACCACCTGAAAATGCATACTTCATAATTTTTTGTTTAACTGTAATCTTATCATCATGAAGATAGATTGCTGTTTCTGGCATGGAAGCACTCATCTTTCCCTCAGGACCTGTCAATGGTGGTAAAAATTTATTGTGTATGGCAGCAGCTTTGTAGTAACCGAAACCTTCAGCAATATCTCTCTGTATTCTCCAGTAAGGATCCTGGTCTATTGCAGCGGGTATGAGACATCTTCTTTTTTCAAAAAATGTAGGTATTATCTGTATGGCAGGATAAAATATCATACCTATGTTTGTTTCATTCCTAAAACCAAAAACTGCCCTAACTGTTGAGAAATTGATTTTTTTAGCCACTTTTATTGTCATGGGATAGATATTCCTTATGAACTCTGTATCCTGAAAGATGAATGTTTTATCAGGATCGAATCCCAAGGCAATTATGTCCAGAGCATTTTCATAGGACCATTTTCTTGAATAGTCCAGATCCACCTTCTCATCGTTTAGAAACTTTTCATCATCCGTGAGTTCTATGTAAACATTAACATTGAATTTTTCCTGGAACCATTTTGTCATTATGAAAGGTATAATATGACCAATGTGCATGGGGCCGCTAGGTCCCCTTCCCGTGTAAAGGAAAAATTTCTTTCCATTCTCGTAGTCGTCCAGAAGAAGGTTCAGGTCCCTGTGAGAGAAAAATATTTTTCTTCTAAGGAAAACGTGTGTAGATCCTACAATATTTTCTATTCTTTTCAAGAGATTATCGTCCAAATGTGAGGTACCGAATTTTTCTATAAGCTTATCATAATCCACCTTTCCAGATACTTCCCAGGGTGTAACTGTAAATTCTTCATTATTTGCCATGATACATCAGAATAAGAAAATTGTAATCTAATATTAAGATTTAGCCATCCAAGAAAATTGAAATTTTTGTCCTTTCTATGCTTTTTTGAACAATTCCGGTAATAAATTTATTAAAGAATATGAAAAATACGATAA
>CAYSIM010000080.1:0-5159 GCA_964431165.1 uncultured Thermoplasmatales archaeon
CGTGTCTAATAACGAGATTCATTGATCCTGATGCAGAATTCATTTTTGTACCTGCTGAAAAGGTGATGGAAGTGGCCGAAAGAGAGAGGGCAATACCATTTGATGTGCCGGGAGTGGAACTGGGGCATCACATAATCGACGGGAAGGAATATGTTAGCTTCGATGCAATCATAAGGAAATACAATTTAAAGGATCCTGCATTGCTAGAGCTTGCAAAAATAGTAAGGTCTGCAGATGCTAAGGTGAAAGATGCATCACCTGAGGCGGAGGGTTTGAAGGCTGCGGCTGAGGGATTCAGATTGATTTCCAAAGATGATCATGAAAATATGAGATTGCAATTTCCTCTCTACGATGCGCTTTATGCTTACTGCAAGAAGAAAATAAATCAAGCGCCATGAAGGAAACAGGCAACGTAATGTCCATCACCAACTTTCTTCAGCTCTGGCTCTTTTGGTTCGAAAAGTTTTATTTTCACATCATTTCCTGAGTATTCAATCTTTTCAATACCATAGAATGCCCTAATGTTTGAATTTATCTTTTCCTTCTCTATCACACCGCCTACGGAAAGAGCATTCTTTAATTCATCAAAATGAAGTACAATCTCAGTATCACTCAGTATTTCTATTTCCCTGAGCTTATTTCCTTTCAGTTCACTATTCCTTTCAGGATCAAGTACGAATCGAAGATTTTCCACCAGTTCATTGGAGGTCCAACCGCATTTCTCGAATGCGTACCTGCACCTCGTATGGAATGCACAACCCTTTGGTGGATTCACAGGGCTTGGCACCTCACCTTCAAGCACTACCCTCTGCCTTTTTGTTTTTGGATCGGGTACAGGAACGGCAGAAAGAAGTGCCTGAGTATATGGATGCAGTGGATTCTTGAATATTTCCTTTGTTTCAGCTATTTCAACTATCTTCCCAAGGTACATAACCATGATCCTGTCCGCTATGTGCCTTACCACTAGAATATGGTGCGAAATGAATAGCATGGTAAGATTGAATTCCTTTTTTAGATCATCTAAAAGATTGAGCACCTGTGCCTGAACTGAAACATCCAGTGCGGAGGTAGGTTCATCTAGGACAACAAATTCAGGGTTGAGTGCAAGAGCCCTTGCTATCGCTATCCTCTGTCTCTGACCTCCAGATAGCTCATGGGGGAATTTATTCATGAATTCAGGACCAAGGCCTACACTTTTCAAAAGTTCTTCCACCCTCCTATATGCATCATCATTATTCCACCCGAATGATTTCAGGGGCTCTGCAATAATATCCTTGATCAGGAATCTTGGGTCGAGTGAAGAGTATGGGTCCTGGAATACTATCTGCATGTTTTTCCTTAATTCCCTTACCTCATTCTTGGACATATGGAATATGGAATACTTTTTAAGATCGGCCTGAGATAACTTTCCATCATTCTCCAACTTTTCCACTATTTCGGGGGGAGGATTAAAATAAAGTTCACCGCCTGTTGGCTCTATAAGCCTTAGGATCAATCTCCCAAGTGTTGTTTTTCCACAACCAGATTCGCCAACGAGACCAACAACCTCCCCCTTGTGTATTGTTATGTTTACACCGTTTACAGCTTTCACCAACAACTTCTTCCTTGAAAATAGACCTGTCTTAATTTCAAAGTATTTTTTAAGGTTCCTTCCTATCAAAAGAGGTACCGCCATCTATTTCACCCCTGATAAAGCCAGCATGCCACGTAATGCCCTTCCTCTATCTCCCTCATCTTCGGAGGATCCCTGCTACATATGTCCATGGCAAATTCACACCTTGGATGGAACTTGCATCCCTTAGGTGGATCTATCATATTCGGTATAGATCCAGGTATTATATGGAGCTTTGATTTCATGGTTTCCTCAGTGGGTATGGATCTTAGTAAGCCTCTAGTATATGGATGCTTTGGATTGTAGAATATTTGCATCTTATTTCCTATTTCAACAATGTTTCCTGCATACATAACTGCAATTCTATCAGCCATGTCCGAAATCACGCCCAAATCATGCGTGATGAAAAGTATTGAAGATGATGTTCTTTCCTTTAGATCTTTCATGAGGTCAAGTATCTGTGCCTGTGTAGTAACATCCAGAGCTGTTGTTGGTTCATCTGCTATGAGGAGCTTAGGATCGCAGGAAAGAGCCATGGCTATCATCACCCTCTGCCTCATTCCGCCGCTCAACTCATGCGGATAGGCGGAAAGGAGGCTTTCTGGCTCGTAAATGTTTACCAACCTTAATAGTTCTACTGCCCTTTTCCTCGCCTCTTCCCTAAGGGGTCTCATCAGGTATGAATTTAGCAAAGGTATCTTGAACACCCAACCCTCATGCTTGCTTTCCACAATTCTTTTGTAGATCTGTAGGTGAAATCTGGATATTCTATCAGATTTTTTAAGTTCATCCACCATTTCATTCTTCTGCAATTCTGTAAGATCCTTCCTGAAATAGATGGATTTCATCTGTTCTATAAGAGCATTTTTTAAGGGATCTTCTGAAAGTGATTTCATTTTTTCTTTATTGTTGCTGAGAACATAACTTTTTATTTCATTGAATGTGTTTTCGTCGAGCAAATGCCTTGAGAGTACCCTCATCATGAGATCGTATTTTTTATGTTCCAATAGTGGTTCCGTGAGCTGGTATTCTATAGTAAGAACGGGATTAAGCGCTGTCATTGGTTCCTGGAATATCATGCTCATTTCTTTTCCCCTTATTTTATTAAGAAAATCCTGCGTTTTTGTGTATAATCTCCTGTTAACTTTTAACTTTGCCCTATTCTTTTTATATTTTATAACAACATCTTTCCCAACATTCCTTGTTAGTTCAACACCGTTGAATACGATCTTTCCCTCAACAATGGTTCCCTGTGTTGGCGGAAGGAGCCCCATGATGGAATAAGATGTAACAGATTTACCGCATCCAGTCTCACCAACCAATCCAAGGGTTTCTCCAGGATAAATTTCCAAGTCTATGCCATCCAGTGCCTTTACTACGCCTTTCCAGGTAACGAAATGTGTTTTTAAATTCCTAACTATGAGAAGGGGTTCATTATCCATAGAATTCATCTCCTCAATCTCGGGTCAAGAGCATCCCTGAGGCCGTCCCCGAGTAAATTCATTCCCAAAGCGAATATCATGAGCGTGAATCCAGGGAAAACTATAGTCCACCAGTCACCAACTATGGCGTATTCATACCCTACGCTTGAAAGATACCCCAGCTCAGGCATGTAGGAATTTGATGGAGCAAATCCTATGAAGTAAAGGGTAGCAAGCGCAAGAACTATTGTTGCAAGATCGAATGAAAATTGTACAAAAATGGGTGCAAGTGTATTTGGAAGAACATGCCTGAAAATTATTTTACCATTCTTCACACCCGATGCCCTTGCAGCCTCAACAAAGGTCTGCTCTTTTATTGAGAGAGCCTGGCCTCTTACCACCCTTGCATATATGGGCCACCACAGTATGATTAAACCAATTGAAAGTATTTCCAAGGATCTTCCCATGAAAACACCTAATGCAATAACAAGCACAAGGTAAGGTATGCTGAAGAATATATCCGTTAGCCTCATTATTATTTCATCAAACCATCCACCGTAGAATGCTGAAAAAACACCAAGAACAATTCCTATCAATGCTCCTGATACAACAACAAAAAGTGAGAATGCAATATCAATCCTTATTGCCTTAATAATTCCATCGTAGAGGTTAATTCCTGGATAAGTGGTACCGAAGGGTAATGAAAAGTCTGTAGGATTGCTTAGCCAGCTAGGGGGTACAGGCGCAGTGTTCACAAAATTGGGATTAAGGTAACCTATATCTGGTGTAATCCCCAAGATTGTTGGATCAACCTGTACTATGAGCGCTATTATGAAATATACAAGAACAATTATAAGACCTAGGGCAGAAGCCGGACTCTTAAGTAAAATTTTCATGGTGATCTTGAAATTTTCTATCTTGGGTCTCAGGTTTTCCATTATGGATTCCTTCATATTCATTCACCCAATCTTATCCTGGGATCTATGTATGCATAGAGCAGATCGACTATGAAATTGGCTATGACAAGAATTATTCCAAAAAGCAATGTTGTGCCCATTATACCACCAGTATCGTAGTTGAGCATGGCCTGGACAGTCCAGTAACCCATCCCAGGATAATTGAAAATTGTTTCAATCACCACAACACCCGCAAGAAGACCTGCAAATGTAAGGCCAAGAACGGTAACAACGGGTATCAATGCATTTTTCCTTGCATGTACTTTTATTACCACCCTCTCAGGTATACCCTTGGATCTGGCAGTTTTTACATAATCCGCATTGAGCGTTTCCACCATGCTTGCCCTCATGTATCTCATTATCACCGCTATTGTTGTGAAGGCAAGCGTGGCAGCGGGCAAAATAACATGCCTGAGGGCAGAAAAGAAAATTGGAAGATTTCCATGTATGAGAGCATCAATCATCATAACATGGGTGGGACTCGATATACCCTGTGCATTTATCCAGGGTACACCTGCTATGAGAACCTGATCGACAGTTCCGCTCAATGGAAGTATGTCGAATGCAGGTGAAATTGTTTTTGTGGCGAAGGCCAAACTAAGGATCTGAGCAAGCCAGAATACGGGCAATGATATACCAACGAATGCTATCACCCTTGTAAGCTGGTCAAAGAATGAATCTTTCCTTACTGCGGATGCTTGACCTGCAGGTATTCCTATTATGACTGCAATAATGAAACTTACTATGGCCAGCTGTATAGTATTTGGAAGAAATATGGTAATAGCATCCGTAACCGGCCCAGTGTAAATTGGTGTTCTTGTATATCCCCAGTTTCCCTGGAATAGTCCTACAATGTAATAATAATACTGTACCCATATGGGATCATTCAGGTGAAATTCCTGAATGAGCTGCTGCCTCTGTAATTCGTATGGAAGGTGGGGGTTAATGTAGGCAGCAATAACAAGATTTGTACCCCCTGCCCTACTTAAGAGAAAAACGATGATGGTAAGACCTATGAGTGTAGGTATTAGCATCAATGTTCTCCTGATTATATATGTGGAAAGCTTCATTAAAATCTGAGCCTCCTTTTCCAAGAGAAATGGATGATATTATTTAATATTTTTTAAAAAAAAAATAAAAAAAGTTTTTAACCCTTTGTAAGGTATAAGT
>CAYSIM010000081.1:0-1200 GCA_964431165.1 uncultured Thermoplasmatales archaeon
TCACCTGATGACTTGTGGGACCAAAGGGTTTGTCAATTACAACGTATGAAAAGTTAAGAAGTTCCTCTATTTCTTCCATTTCTCCAGGCATTCCATCACCTCCTCCACCACATCTTCAGGAGTCTTTTCATCAGCATTCACCACAAGGTCATAAATGGAAATATCCCTGAAATTTATGCCGTAGTATTCCTTATACCTTTTTATTTCGCTGTTTTCCCTCAAAATGAGCGCATCCATGGTGGCATTGTGCTCCCTTTTCTTTATCCTTTCATACCTTTTTGACAGGCTTGCATCCAGGAAAACCTTGAATGAATGGATACCATTCCTTACAGCAAACCATGCAGCTAGCCTTGAGTCAATCACAAGATCACCATCTTTTTTCATTATTTCGAGAATTTTCTGGTCCACAAGCCTATCTATTTCTGGCGTCTTTTCCGCGAAAAGACTGAAGGATTCAAGATCCATTCCATACTCCCTGGAAAGTGACCTGAATATATCACCACTGCTTACAAGCGGGAAATTCAATCTTTGTGAAAGCATCCTTGCCACAGTGGTTTTTCCCGAACCTGGCGGTCCGCTAATGATTATTATCATAATTTTTTCAATCTTTTATTAAATTCATAGAGCTTAAAAAGATAGGTGATGAAATAACCCAGTGGAATTGTGAAGAATGTGTAAAGTATTAACCAGTTTGGGAAATAGGCTATTCCTCCTGTAATATCTATGCTAAAAGCCCACGGGGTGTTGAATGTTTTTACTGCTGCATGGGCGAGGAAGTAATATAGCCAGGTGAAAATTGCGATTACTATTACCATTGTAATAAGCATAGGTTTCATCTGGTCCTGCTGTGACTTCATCTGATCCATCATTATTTTCTGCTGTACCTTCCTGTACTTTTCTATTTTTCCCATGTCCCTTGTTTTATATGCCTCCCTCATTTTTCTAGATATGAACCTCGTTTTTTCCTGAATCTTTGCCATCTCATACCAGTCAATGAAATAATGCCTTGTATACATATTGATTATTGTTAAAAGCAAACCTGCGAATATTATTGTTAGAATTGGAAATCTGCCATTGAAACCAAGAAGGGGTGTAAAAACATAGCCTACACCTATGGCAAATGCATCTCTTACCTCAGGAATGAGAATGATGAACATCACAAGCATAAGGACCATGAAATAAATACCCGAATAGGATGCG
>CAYSIM010000081.1:1251-1823 GCA_964431165.1 uncultured Thermoplasmatales archaeon
CATTTTTAATCATTCCCAACAAAGAATTTACTGCTTCATTAACTTTTCCTTCTTCATTCCTTATTATTACCACCGTAGCACCGGTGATCATTGCACAGGCGGAGGCAAAATATCTGTTAATGTTCTGATGCATCTCTATGTCGTATTCATTATCACTATCCCTGTACCTTGAAGAATCCTTATTTCTTCTGGACATTATACTTCTAGGATCCGCTTCAACGAGCACCAGCATGGATGGCTTCAATGCCCTTAACACCCATTCGGGAAGCCCCGGTAGAAAACCTGCAGGCGTTTTTATGCTCATGTGCGTATCCACTATGACATTATCCATTTTACCAATATGCTCACCTGCCATTCTCTGTAGCTCTCTCTGTTTTTCAACAGGGAGTTTCCTTATTTCATCCCTGTTCTTTACACCCATTTCCCTTGCCTTTTCAAGCATTATGTCCCCGAAATTCACTATCCTGTAATCAATATTCTTTGCCACACCTTCCATTATTGTGGATTTTCCTACACCTGGCACACCTGTCACTACAATTCTCATAATTATCCCTCGAAGAATTGTCTTATTA
>CAYSIM010000081.1:1833-5132 GCA_964431165.1 uncultured Thermoplasmatales archaeon
TGGCTTCATAGAACTGTATTATTATCCCCACGGTAAGGAGTACACCAGTACCAGTGGTATTGCCCACGGTACCTACCAATCCAGCAAATGCAGCAAGTGCACCTACAGCAGCACCGCTGAATATTGTTATTGGCGGTATGTATTTATTAAGTATGTTTTCTATTACCTTTGGTTCCCTCCTGAATCCTGGTATTTGCATACCGCTCCTTAAAATCTGTTTGGCAACAGCCTCTGCATTCATGTTTGTTGTATCTATCCAGAATTTTGCGAAGAGTATGCTCATTCCCACCATGAAGGACACAAAGGCCACAATATGGATTATGAACTGAAGTGTAGAGTGTCCAAGGAATGCATTTGCATAGGCACTTGGTTCCATCAGGGGTAATAACCATTCACCCAGTCCATTAATGTTGTTCAGATAATAGGCAAGACCACCTATTGGTGTGGAAGCCTGTATACCCAAAGCCTGTGCCTGCTCAGGGGTGGGATAAACACCAAGCCATGGATTATGTCCAAGTAAGGGCACATGTGAAAGTGCGGGATTAGTCCAGAATATTAAAGACCACATGGTGATGTTTGCCATTAAGGCGGATGTTAGAATCACCGGTATGTTTGATGCGTAGAGGAGCTTTATAGGGTACCTGCCCCTGGCACCCCTTACCCTTTCATGGGCAAGGGGTAATTCTATTTTAGTGCTTTCTGTCCAGGCTACTATTAGAAAAACTATTATCGTTCCTATTAGTGAAACAAGGCCGTTGGGCATCCTGAAAAGTACAGTTTCAATACGTCCATTGTAAAGATCCGATGCAGAGAAGTGGGAAAGGAGGTAAACAGTTCCAGGTATTGCGCCACTGGGTGGATTGTAAACGGAAACTGGTTGTGACGGATTTGTGGGTATCCAGTTTATCGTTCCCGTAATTAAAGCCTGTGAAACACCGGCTGCAATGAAAAGCGAAACACCAGAACCTATGCCCCATTTACTTACCAGCTCATCCATCAGGAAGAGCAAATATGAACCGAAGAATAGCTGTAGGACAATAAAAGTATTTGCAAGGAATGTACCATGACCTGGCCAGACGGAGTTAAGAGAACTTACGAACGCTGAATCTGGAGTAAGATATCCGAAAACCTGCGGTATTGCTTCGACAAATATCATTATTATAACCAATAATTTCTGGACGCTTTGGTAAATGGCCTGATCCTCATGATCACCAAGATCGAGATTTATGAGTTTGGCACCAACAAAAAGCTGCATTATTATACTTGCAGTAACAATGGGTCCTATACCCAGGTCGAGTAAAGAACCCTGTGCCCCAGCCATTATTGCCCTGAAGGAAGAGAAAACATCGATCATTGTTTGCGTGTTAAGTCCGTAAATATATATATTAGTCAGGACAAAATACATAATAAGTACTAGGCCAGTCCAGAATAATTTTTCCCTGAACCTGACATGCCTCTCAGGTTTCTTTATTATGGGGAGCTTTTCAACCAGAGGCTTCAGACCATAAAGTTTACTTTTCTTTTCACCCTTATAGGAGGCTATTAAATATGCAATATAAAAGAGTGGCGCAGTAAGAAGCACAAAAACTAAGGTATCTATCCAATCCTTCTGAATGGATTTTACGAAATCCTGGAGTGAAATGAGAGAACCTGCTAGATAGGCCTGGTAGGCATATACAACAAAAATGAATATGATTGCAATTACTATGCCCACAGATCTGTTTCTTGGTATCTTCTCTTCAGGCATTGGGTTCTACCCCACCACCCGCTTCCTTTAATTTTTTAAGGGCAAGTTCGCTCACCTTGGGCACCTTTACCACTATTCTATTCTCTACCTTTCCCTTTCCAAGGAGCTTTGTGAATCCCGCAGAAATTAGATCGACGTGCCAGACATCACCTTCTTTCTTTGCATATCCAAGATCAGAAAACACCTGGAAGTTTTCCTGAAGCTGGTCAAGATTTATGGTTATATCTTCCCTTGAGGGGTGATGGCTGGTAAAGCCGTGCCTACCCCAGTGTTCCCTATAGTATTTGTTCAACCAGATCCATTTATGTTTTCCGAGACCTGAATATCCCTTTCCACCTTTAAGGCCGTGACCTCTTCTACCCTTCATTCCGTGACCATGCCTTCTGTATCCTCTGAATTTCCTTCCCCTGCTGTAGGACATTTATACCACCATCATCCTTTTTATTAAATCATTAATGTGCTTCTGTCTATAACCAAGATCCCCTCTCTCCCTGAAGGATCTCTTTGTATTTTTATAGCCACCCCTAGGGGGATGGAGCCTGAAAACAGGTTTTATTTCCGGCAATTTATCATACCTTACTTTTTTCTCAAGTATTGCATCTGCCAGCTCCTCTATTGAGTTAAAGTTCAAACTTTTTAAATATTCCTCAGTTAATGGTCTATCACCAGATAGTCTTCCCTTCTTAGAGAGCAACTGCACAAGCGTTTCCCTGTCAATTTCACCCCAGGTGATATAGTCCTTTGCCTTTCTAAGCATTCCTTCCACCACCCTATCCTTGGGAAGGAGTACCAGATGGTTCACCCTTGTAAGTCTAAGGTAATCAAGAGTTTTTGCAATATCCCTGTTTATACCTGTTCTACCCCTAATCCTGATGGCTGCGTACATCCACACCACCACCTCTGTATATGGCAAGATTCAACGTTATTTTTTCATTCATCTTTATCGTAGATGTTTGCTTTAAGGCATTGTAAGCGGCTATGGCATAGTTAACCGTAGTTTTTGTATGTCCCTCTGTAAAGCCCCATGCATCCTGTATGCCTGCCAGCCTGAGTACTTCCTTTGCAACATCGCCAACAGCAAGACCTACACCCCTGGGTGCAGGTTTGAATATTACCCTGACGGAACCTGAGGACCCCTCTACCTTAAATGGAAGGGAATGGGGTCTATTGCAGCCGCACTCCCAGGAACCGCAGCCCCTTTTGATCTCTATTATATTTAATTTTGCATTTTCAATTGCCTTCTTTATTATAGGGGCCACCTCTTTACCCTTTGCCCTTCCAATACCAACAAAACCATCCTTGTTTCCTATCACAACAGTAATTGCAAATTTTGTTCTCCTTCCTGAATCCGTCATTCTCTGCACCATCTTTATATCAACTACCTTTTCCTCAAGGTTAGGAAGGAGCATATCAACTATCTGCGGTTCCTTCAGGGGTAATCTGGTAGCCAGTGCCTGTGACATGCTTGTAATCTTTCCCTCATAAACGAGTTTTCCAAGTTTTGTTTTTGGTATCCAACCTGCCGTACTTTCTTCCATATTACACCACCATT
>CAYSIM010000082.1:0-3179 GCA_964431165.1 uncultured Thermoplasmatales archaeon
TGTTCCATAAAAAATGTTCTTGTTATAGGCGTGGGAAATGGCTCTCTTAAAATGATGAGCACTTACAAGAAGATAAAAAGTGAAAATATTAAGACACTTATCACAGGAAATGATCCAATGAAGCTCTTAGAAAACAATGCTGACATAAAATTCCTTTTAAAGCAGAAAAATGAAAAATTCTTTTATGCTATAGATCCAGATCTGGGTAAAAAATGTGCTCAGGACTGCAGCGATGATCTTGCACCTTATTTAAAAGGTTACGATCTTATAATAATAGTAACGGCTCTTGGCGGAGGCATAGGCACTGGCGCTTCTCCAGTTATTGCAGAATTATCTAAAAAAATGAACAATAAAGCTCATGTGATTGGTGTTGCACAGCTACCAGCAGAAGTGGATGGAATATTGAGGAGTAAAAATGCAATTCCAGGTCTGGAGAAAATGAGCAGATCCTGCGACGCCACAATTGCTGTAAAAATGTCGAATATATTCAAAATACTTGATAAGATGGACATATTCATGGGTTATAAACTCGCTGATGAAATAATCATTGAGCTTATAGATAAATTGATAAAAATTTTTTTAGAGCCTGAGGATTTTCATCTGAGTATGGAAAAAGTGGAGCAATTCTTTTCAGGTGGAAAAGTAGCAATGGTGGGAATGGGAATTTCCAATGACATTCAAGATCCTGTAAAAAATGCACTTAAGGCATCGATAAAAAGCCCACTTCTCGACTTTGATACGAGGGGCATTGAAGAAGCATTATTCCTTGTTGAAGGAGAGAATATTTCAAGACCGAAGATAATAGGAGCACTAAATCCATTGAAAAACATGTTTATTGGGAATGCAAAAATAACTTTAGGGTATTTAAATAATCATAATCTTGGGGACATTGTGAAATCAACAGTTTTCCTAAAGGGTTATTTCATATATATCTATTCAAAAAGAGATTCATACTGGTCTAAAATCTTTAGTTAATTCCTTAAAATGGGATATTTTTTTAGAATTGAAAATGTTAAATGTTATTCAGTTAAGCTCTGCTTCTGGAAATTTAAAGAAAAATATGAAATCTTTATATAATGATTTATTTTTAGGAAATTTAGCCCCGGTGGTGTAGTGGTCTATCATATGGGTCTGTCGAACCCATGACCTGGGTTCAAATCCCAGCCGGGGCGCTCCCTAATAGACAGAGTTGGCCGGGTTTGTACCTCAAGGCTTAAATATAAAAAATCAAAATTCCTCTTCCTGAGTTCGTCAATTGCATCTTCCTGATCCACTTTCAGGTATGTTTTTGTGGTATCAAGCTTCTCATGGCCTAGCAACAAGCGGATCTTCTCAATATCATAGCCCTCCTGATATAATTTTCTGGCATAGAACCGCCTCGCCATGTGTGGCGAAAAGTGTACCCCTGCCCTCTTAGCAATATCATGCAGTATTTGACGGCCTCCAGCATATGAAATTTGATCTCCATTAAAATTTACAAAAAGGAAATTGTTTCCGGGTTTTGCCCTTCTTATTTTTAATTGTTTTTTTAAATTTCTTCACTTTAAAATCTTTGTAATCATGGTTTAAAATAAACTTTATTTCTTTTCTTTTTTATATAGTTCCAAATTAAAATTTAAAGATAAAACTGAACATTATTCATAAACCCTAGGAGATTCTTCATTTTCAAAAACAATGGTTCATGCAAATATCGATACTTTTTATAATTAATTTTTCCAATTTTTCAATTATATTCATATTCTACAAAAAGTTATTGCCTTATAAATTCATAAAATTCTTTGGTAAAAATATCTAGTATAATCCTTCAAATTTTTTTATGAAATAGGATAAGGTGAAATGTTACTTCCAGGGTATTGGGATTCTTTTTAAGAATTTTATCAGGAATAACTGATATGTTCAAAAATTAACATACTTGGTAATAGCCATGAAATAAAGAACATTTTAAATATGTAGGATCCTTTAAATAAAATGGATTTATTTGAAAAGGGTGAGATTTTAATGGTATATAGAACACCAGCTTTAGGAATAAATGGCATGGCTTCCACCGCCCATCCCCTTGCTACTTTATCAGCAATAAATATTTTAAAAAAAGGAGGAAATGCTGTTGACGCTGCATTGGCTGCAAGCGCAGTTTTAACTGTTGTTTTGCCAAGCCAAAATGGAATAGGTGGTGACTTTTTTGCTCTATATTATGATAAAAATGATGTAATTGCTCTTAATGCAAGTGGATATGCCGGTTCAAATATTCATCATCTGGAAGGACTTGAAAAAATGCCAGAGACAGGGCCACTTACCATTACGGTTCCTGGCATCTCATATGGATGGTATTTGCTATCAAGACATGCAACATTTGAATTGAAGGATCTCTTCCAGGATGCAATAAACTATGCAAGAAATGGTTTTCCTCTTTCTTTCCATCTTGTGGAACAGATTAAAAATAATTATGAGAAATTATCCAAAAATAATTACCTTAAAGAAAAATTCAAGGATCCATATCTTGGCAAGATAATAAAAAATGTAGAACTTGCCAACACTTTGGAAATAATTTCAGAAGATCCATTAAGCCTTTACAAAGGTTACCTATCTGAAAAAATTGCAGTGTTTTTGGAAAAAATTAATTCCACAATAGATGGAGAAGACCTTAAAAATTACACCGCATTTTATGATGTACCCGTACACATTAACTACAAGGGAAATGAAATTTATGAAACACCACCAAACTCTCAGGGTGTAACAGCCCTTTTAATGTTAAAATTTCTTGAAGAAAATGATTTTTCTAAGATGAAAGAATCTGAAATAATTGAAAAAGTTGTGAAGGCAAAGATAGAATCTTTTTCAATAAGGGAGAGGTACATTACAGATAGGGATTATATGGACAAAAATTTTTTCAGAATGCTCAGTGATGCAAGATTTCCGGATGGTGATACCGTTTATTTTAACGTAATAGACCGGGAGGGTAAAGCTTTATCCTGTATACAGAGCATATACCATCCATTTGGATCGGGGATAGTTGATCCTGAAACTGGAATAATTTTTCAAAACAGGGGTGCATATTTTTCCCTGGATAGGAATCATATAAATAGAATAGGGAAGAGAAAGAGGACACTCCATACACTTATGGCGGGCATGTCCATTTCAGATGAAAATTTCATAATTTTTGGTGCTGCAGGTGCGGAAGG
>CAYSIM010000082.1:3189-5122 GCA_964431165.1 uncultured Thermoplasmatales archaeon
CCCCAGGCCCACGTGCAACTATTGATTAATATACTGGAAAGGGGCATGAATGCGCAAGAGGCGGTGGAATATCCAAGGTTCATCCATGGCAAATACCTTAACGATGAGGATGTTTCATTGAAACTAGAGAGGAGATTTAATTACAAAACAATTGAAGAACTAATTTCCAAAGGCTATAAAGTGAAGATTGTAAATGATTTTGACGATGCAATGGGTGATGCTAATGTAATAATCAAAAATAATTCCTTTATAGGTGGTGCAGATCCTAGGCGTGATAGCCTTAGTATGGGTTATTGATATTGCTAGAATTTTTGGGCATTAAAAAGATAAAAAATTAAATTTTCAGGGACCTTTTCCCCGTTATCATATAAATCACATTATCCCCTATGTTTACTGCGTGATCTGCCATTCTCTCCAGATATTTTCCTATGAGCATGTAACCTATTCCTCTCTCAAGGTTTTCCTTGTCCATTCTCATGTATTCAAGGATCTCATTCTCCAATTTTTCGAAAAGATCATCCACCACATTATCCTCCTCCTGCATTGATTCTGCCAGCCTAACATTTTCCTCTATAAAACTTTTTATTGCCATCTCCACCATTTTCTTTGTCTCATCCACCATCTTTGGTATTATTTCAGGCTTGCCCAGGTGACCCTTCTCAACAAATCTTGGAACAAGGAGTGATATGTCGTACGAATACCTGCCTATCCTATCTATGTCCGATATTATTTTTAGAACTGTAACTATTCTCCTGAGATCCTTTGCAACTGGAGAATACATGAGTATTATGTTTATGCACTTTGTTTCTATGTCCTTCACCCGGTGATATATGGATATGTCCATTTCCCTTACCTTATCTATTCCTGAAACATCTAGCTTTACCAAAGAATCGAGTGTAATATCCATTATCTTTTGAAGATCTTTCAGCAACGTTTCAAGATCCTGATTCATTTTCAAAATTTCATTCCTGTATTTTTCCATATTATTCACCTCAACCTATCTGTGAGGAAATTTTCGGTTATTTCATTCTTAGGATTCTCCAGAATTTCCCCCGCCCTTCCATGCTCTATTATTTCACCATTGTATATGAATGCTATGTAATCGGATACCCTTGCCGCCTGCCTCACATCATGAGTTATCAGAACCACTGTATATTTTAGATCTTGCTATTGGATCGAGAGATGATGTTGGTTCGTCCATCATAAGTACAAGGGGTTGAACTGCAAGTGCTCTTGCGATGCAAAGCCTCTGCTGTTGACCTCCTGAGAGCCTGAGGGCGGATTTACCTAATTCATCCTTTACCTCATCATATAAGGCTGCCTCGATAAGAGATTTTTTAACAATTTCATCAATTTCTTCCTTCTTTAGTTTCCAGTGAAGCTTAGGTCCAAATGCAACATTTTCGTATATGGAAAAATTGAATGGATTGGGTGTCTGGAATACCATTCCTATTTGCCTTCTCAGTTCTTCGGGCGGGTATTCGAAAACACTCTTATCCTTGAATAAAATGTTTCCCTCGTACTTTAGCTCTGGCGTCAACTCTATGAGCCTGTTTACAGACCTGATGAGTGTACTTTTCCCAGATCCAGAGGGACCAAGTATGGTGTTTACACTATTTTCATATATTTCAAGATTTATATTATTCAGAATTACTCTTTTCTTGGATTTGACGTAATAATTTTCAAATTTTATTATTGTTTCCAAATTTTTTCACCTCTTTATGTATTTTGTGATGAAAATTAAAATTATTATTGTAATAAGAAGAATAAATGATGAAACATATGCGAGCTGGTGTGAATAGAGAGATGGCTGGTTTATTCCAGCCCAAACGACGTATGTTAAATATGCTACCTGCGATTTTATAAATCCAGTTGGAACTGCATTGTTCCATCCTGCAGTGTAAAGTAACTGTGCAGTTTCACCTGCACCTAT
>CAYSIM010000083.1:0-2265 GCA_964431165.1 uncultured Thermoplasmatales archaeon
TATGTTACATTTTTATAAAAAAATTATAATATATATAACTTTCTTAAAAGTTCCTGAAAAACAGCTTTAAGAAAATTAATTGGTCAAAATTTTTTGAAAGGAATTTTTACTGAGCTGAAAGGTAAAAATATTAAAATACAGGCATGCCATGTCATCACATGGTGCATATTATGGAAAATACATATTCATTTATAGAGGATATACAAGAAGAATTGAATCTTCTTGAGAGGCATCTAAAAATTCTGAAATTGCTGGAAAAGGAGGGACCCATAGGAATAATGAGAATTTCACAAATAACTGAAATACCACCTCACAGGGTGAGGTATTCTCTTAGGATCCTGGAAATGGAAGGGATGATTACAGCAACACCTGAAGGAGCAAAAATAATAGGGGATCTTGAAAAATTTTATCATGACTTAAATGAAAAAATTGATGAAATTGCCAAAAAAATAGGATACTTGAAGAATATGTTAGAATTTTCTAAGTAATTTTGTATCCTCTCTGCTTGCCCCTAAGGAAATTACTACCACTTTTGTTCCAGTTTTTTCCTCTATAAATCTTATGTATTTTCTCATATTCAGAGGTATATCCTTTTTTCTGTCCTTCCCGGTAAACTCCCATCCTTCGAATATCCTGTATTTAGGCTTTAGTCTAGAAATTATTTCAGGATCCGGAGGTATTCTCCTGATCACTTTTCCACCATACTCGTATGCATATGCTACCTTCAATTCATCCAGACCGGATAAAATATCAATTTTACTTATTGCCAAATATTTTACCCCTGATAATTGAACTGAATATTTCACCAGCATCAGGTCCAGCCAGCCGATTCTTCTCGGCCTTCCTGTGGTGGTTCCGTACTCATTTCCCTTTTTCAATATTTCATCGGCGATTCCACCCTTTATTTCGGTAGGAAATGGACCCTCACCCACTTTTGTTGTATAGGCTTTCACAACACCCATTACATTAGATATATAATGAGGGGGTACACCCAGTCCTGTAACAGCTCCACCTATGGATGTATTTGAGCTTGTTACAAAGGGATACATGCCAAAATCAACATCTAGGTGTGCCCTGTGCTCCTTCAAAAAGGACTGACCTACCATTTTCAATGTTTTGTCTAAGGAAGGAGGATGTGTCTATAATATTTTTCTTCAGGTATAATCCTGCCCTATGATATGTTTCAACAATCTCATTTACATTGAACTCAGTATTCATGAATCCTTCCTTCATTTTAATAGCAATTTTTACCTTTTTTTCAAGTGTACCCTTGTTTAAAAGATCTACCATTCTTATACCTATCCTTCCGTATTTATCCTCGTAGGCAGGACCTATGCCTTTTCCTGTGGTACCTATTTTCTCACCTTTCTTTTGTTCCTCTATTCTATCCTGCTCTTTGTGATATGGCATCACCACGTGTGCCCTTTCAGATATCTTCAATTTTTTCATTGGACTGTACTCACTTACCATCTTTATTTCTTCTAGCAATTGCAACGGATCAATCACCATTCCATTACCTAGGACGCATACTGTCCCATGAAGAATGCCGCTCGGAATTAGATGAAATTTGAAAACTTTTCCCCCCGTGATCACTGTATGTCCTGCATTTGCTCCTCCCTGGTACCTTGCCACAATTTCATACCTTGAAGAAAGGTAATCAACAATCTTTCCCTTTCCCTCATCACCAAACTGAAGCCCTAATACGGCAAGTGTTCTAAACAATGACAACACCGTTAATGCATTATCCATTTTTTGTTATTAAATTTTTCCTAGTAAAAAAATGGTAATCTAGTAGAAATATTTAAATATATGTATTGATATTATTTGTCTGACAAAAATCATATAAAAATTTAAAAAAAGATGACAAAGGTGATAAAAATGGTAAGTGGATCCGCACTCAGGTATATAGCAGATTTCGTTGAGGAAAAGAAGGGGGCTTATGGAAAAGAGGAATTTACAAGAAAAGTGAATGAAAAGAATGTGATAGTTCCAAAGATAGAGGCAATAGATCCAGATGATGAATTCTCTCCGGGATACTTCGAAAGGGTACTTGATGCTTCTGCCAAGGTATTGAAGGATGACTCTTTGCTCAACCAGCTTGGTTTCAATTATGGAAAAAGATTTTCAAGTCCGGCAATGAGACTTTTCTCCACATTTGGAAAAAATGAAAAAATAGTTTTATCCATTTGCGAACAGATAAAAAAATATGCCCCTACATTCAATGTTTCCTATGAAACCCTTAGTGATAAGAAATTCGTTATTAGG
>CAYSIM010000083.1:2275-5005 GCA_964431165.1 uncultured Thermoplasmatales archaeon
CTCAAACATAAAAACTAGAGAACAATCCATTTTTCTTTCAGGTTATATGGAAGCACTGCTAAAAAAAATACAGAAGAAGATAATGAAGGTGGAAGAAGATAGCGAGGGAAATAAAAAGATAGTCATAAAGTTTCTCTAGAAATATTTATCACTTTATAGGAAATCCTTCCATTTTTTATTGCCTCTTCCACCTTCTTTTCCACTTCGCTCTGTTTCCCCCTACCTGTTTTTATTTCAAGGAAAACTATTTCCTCAACAAAATTCTTTTCCCTCAAACCAGAGAATACTATTAAATCAACGGGGGATCCTATAAACCTGACGTCCCTTGGATCATATGGGAAATCAGGAAAATAAGGTACTATTTGCTCTGTTACTTTTCCCTTCAAAACACTCTGGGATTTCTGTATAGCATCCTTTCTAATTTTTTCAGAATATTCACTTTTCCATTTCTCAAGAATTAAATTGTATTCTTTTTCTATTGATTCCTTAATTTTTTGTCTTTCCCCTTCAAGTGTTGCATCCATCCACCCCTTAAATGCTTCCATTGCCCTTCTTTCTATCTGTTTATTGAATCTTATTCTTAAAGTCGCATACAGGATAACAAATACTAAAAGCAGAAATAGAAAAATAATCGCCAATAACAGATAAGGATCCATGAAAAAAATAATGATTTCCCCTATTAATATTTTCAGTCCCCTATTGAATTCCTGTAAATCCTTTGCAGTTTATCAAAATTTATTGCCCTTATTTTTTTAATATCCTCTTCATTTGAAATTAAAAATAATTCATGGAAAATTTCTTCAGTGAAAATTAAGGTTAAAAGGCTTTTCCTATTCCTACCCTTTCCAGCTATCACCGTTACCTGTTGATTGGGTATGGCAAATGATAGCTCAACATCTCCATTTTCCTTGCCATTGTAGAGTAATCTCAGACTGTATTTTTTACCCATCCTCCTTACATCTATCAGGCTGGGCTTTGAAGGATCTATGCCATTATCTTCTAAAATTTTATGGAATTTACATGTTTCCCCTCCCCTACAATAAGGGCAAAAATCTTTCCAGAGTGTTATTACTTTGATTTTTTGCCTACCTTCCATTGAACTATTTAATGTTATCTCCCTTATAAATTTTGTTCAGATATTTCCTTATTTTTTCATTGTACCTAAAAAAGTGTATGTGGGAGTACATACCGAAAGCATTTCTTTTAAACAATCCATCTTCACCATTTATTCCCTTTCCTCTTATCATTTTTAGGGAAAGATTTTCTTGTGTTTCTATGCGTGAATAATGAAATTCATGACCAAAAAATCTTTCTCCTTTGTTGAATATAAAAAATCTTTCCTTAGGCAACAATTCTGTATAATTTAAGATTAAACCTTCATTTTCTTTTACACTCCCATCAAAAATACCCAACATTTTTTTATTTTCAATCCTATCCATCATGTACATTAATCCACCGCATTCCCCGTATATAATAGCTCCATTTTCAAAATTATCCAGGATGGATTCCCTGGTTTTGTTTGATCCTGAAAGTATTTCCTTATATAATTCAGGATATCCCCCACCAAGATAAATAAAATGTGATTTTTCAATTTCATCATTATCTAGGGGTGAAAAAAATTTAACCTCTCCTAAGGAAGATAGCAAATTTATATTATACTGATAATAGAAATTGAATGCCCTATCCATGGCAACTGAAACTTTAATGTTCTTTTTAGAATTTCCTTTTCCTTCTGCATCACATACAAGTTCATCATATTGATCTATATTTTCCAAAAGTAAATCTTTTTTTATGAAATTTTTTAATATAGCAATTTTTTCCGCTAGATTTTTCTCTTCTTCAAAGGTATGAAGACCCAGATATCTTTCTTCTATTTTTATAGAATCAATATGGGGGATTTCTCCAAAAATTTTCACATTCCTTTTCAAAAATTCCTTTTTTACCAAATTTAAATGTTTTTCCCCATAATAATTGTTTAATATTACCCCAACTGTAAGTGGATTTTTGAAACCCTTGTATATCCTGTATGCAGATTCTGCTACCCGTGATACATCTATTACAATTATATGTGGAATCCTGAATTTTTTGAAATAATAATTTGTACTGTTGTCAAAATCCAGCCCAGAATCATAAAGTCCCATTACACCCTCAAAAATTCCATAATGATATTTATTGGATGCATTGCAAAGTAGCTTCCAATAATTTTTACCCTGAAGATACCTATCTAGATTTTCAGCATAACCCGTCACACTTCTTGCAAGACCTGTGTCAATAAAATCAGGTCCAATTTTGAATATTGCAGAATTCTTAAGAATTTCTGCTAAGGCCAGCGTTATTGTTGTTTTGCCAGAACCCGTGAAGGGTGAGGTTATACCTATAAGCTTCATCAGCCTATGATTGATCATTCCACTATTAATTTTTCCAAGAAGGAAAAATTATTTATGATTGCATATTCATGCAACTAGTATGAAATCCTTGGATGTGAATGATTTCTTTAAACTTAAATTTCTGAGTGATCTGGAAGTGCACGGTAGGAATGTATATTTTGTTTTAACGGTACCTTTGAAAGAAAAAAATGATTATGAAAGTAAAATATGGACACTGGATGGGCCGAGAGAATTCACCTCTGGCCCTAGGGATATTTCACCAAAGGTCTCGCCAAATGGTAAATTTATTGCTTTTATTAGAAAAAAGGATAAGAAATCTCATCTTATGCTCATTCCATCGGAG
>CAYSIM010000084.1:0-2635 GCA_964431165.1 uncultured Thermoplasmatales archaeon
ATACTTGGTTCTCATAAGAAAAGGCTTGTTCAATTTTTTATGGGTAGTACCTGTAGCGAAAATTATGGCGTTTGCCTTCACAATCTTACCTGAGGAAAGCGAAATAATAAAAGAACCATCTTTATTCCTTACATCGATTACCTCGACATTTGTGAATATTTTTAGATATTTTGAAGCATGATCCCTGAATTGTTTTGCTAGTTTTTCACCCTCTATGGTTTCAAATCCCAGGTAATTCTCTATCAATGGATCTTCGGCAACTAGACCTCCTGCAAGACCCTTATCAATTATCACAGCTTCAAGACCAGACCTTATGGCATATATCCCAGCTGAAAGACCCGCAGGACCAGCTCCTATTATCACAAGCTCATAATGATCCTTTAGACCAGAATCCTCCCCTTTTCCTAAAGAAAATGAGGGAATCATAAAAAATCAAAAAAATTTTACATTTCGGGCATTCCGCCCATTCCAGGTGGCATTCCGGGCTGCTGTCCTGGTTGCTGACCAGGCTGTGTCTCGCTCTTCTTCTTCGCAGCGATAACATCGTCAATCCTAAGAATCATCGTAGCAACTTCCATTGCACTTTCAATGGCCTGTTTCTTAACTTTTGCCGGTTCTACCACACCAAGCTTGAACATGTCCTCTACACCGTTACCCAGGACATCCACGCCATGGGATTTATTTCCCTGTTCATGCAGGCTTTTTATTTTCATCAGAATACTTATAGCATCCATACCTGCATTCTCTGCAAGTGATCTTGGAATTACTTCCAGGGCATTTGCAAATGCTTCCACAGCCAGCTGCTCTCTTCCGCTAACGCTGTGAGCATAATCCTTTATCCTGAGTGCAAGTTCAGTCTCTATTGCACCGCCTCCTGGTACAACAAGGCCCTCTTCAACTGTTACACCGACCACTTTTATTGCATCATGGAGGGCTCTTTCTGCCTCTGCAATCACATGCTCAGTGCCGCCCCTGATAAGTATGCTCACCGCATGTGGATCTTTGCAACCCCTGACAAATGTCATGTAATCATTGCCAATTTTTATTTCTTCCACCGTTTCTGCATAACCAAGGTCTTCCGGTTTAAGATCATCAAGGTTTGTTACGATCTTACCACCTGTGGCCTTGGCAAGGCTTTCCATATCGCTCTTCTTTATCCTTCTTGCACCGTATATATTGTATTTCGCAAGATAATGCTGTGCAAGATCATCTATTCCCTTCTGGGCAAATACTACATTGGCGCCCGATGCCTTTATTTTTTCTACCATATCCTTGAGCTGTTTTTCCTCCTCCGCCAGGAATTCATGGATCTTTGAAGGATCTTCAATCTGTATCTTTGCACTTATTTCTGTCTTCTTTACCTCAAGGCCACCGTTCAAAAGTGCTATCTTAGCACCCTTTACCACCTTTGGCATCCTTGGATGTACCTTTTCCTTATCCAGTACTATACCATCTATCATCTGTGTATCCTTAACGCTTCCACCTGCCTTTTTCTCCACCTTTATATTATCAACATCCACCTTCAATTTACCGTTAACTTCTGTGGCCACTGTGAGAACAGCTTTTACAACCAGGTCTGCGAAATAATCCCTGTCAGGTCCAATGTTCTTTCCTGTCATAGCCGTCATTGCAATTTTCTTAAGCGTATCTGTATCTTCCTTAGTTACTTTTTTCGCTATCTGTGGAAGAAGTTCCAGTGCCTTCTGGCTGGCAATCCTGTAACCGTTGGTTATTATTGTTGGATGTATATTCTGTTCAAGGAGTGCTTCTGCCTGTTTTAGAAGTTCACCCGCTAGAACAACGGATGTGGTAGTTCCATCACCAACTTCCTGATCCTGCGCCTTGGCCACCTCAACAATCATCTTCGCAGCGGGGTGCTGTACATCTATTTCCTTCAGAATTGTAGCCCCATCATTTGTAATCACAATATCTCCAAGAGAATCTACAAGCATCTTGTCCATGCCCTTAGGTCCCAGTGTGGTCCTAACGGCATCAGCAATTGCCTTAGCAGCTGAAATATTATTTTTCTGGGCATTTTTACCTGTTTCTCTTTCTGTTCCTTCCTTTAATACCAGTATAGGTACCTGACCAGCCATCATATTTTATCACCTCATAATTCTGGATGTGTAAATTTGTACTTCTATTTAAATATTTCTCTTCAAATTCTTTAAAATTCAATGCTACGATTTCAAATAATAATTGAGAAAAATTTATTAAAGAAATCACTTTATAAAATAATTATGGCCCATGTAGTAGTGGTGCATAGCTGGGAAGATGCACAGAAGGAAAAAGTGATGGAATTCGCAACGAAGGTAATATCCATGGCCAAGGAAAAGAAATTGCCTTCAGGTCTGAAGCTTTTGAGCGTCGATCTTGCTGAGAACAAGAATATGGCGGTTTGCCACTGGGAAGTGGACACACTGGATCATCTTATGCAGGTGGCGGGAAGTCTGCAACCAACATGGAAAATAGAAGCATTTGTGGCCAAAAATCTCTACAAGAAGGGGCTGTTCTAAATTTTTCTCTTTTTTTTAGCGGAGGTTACCGAGCCAGGTCAAAGGTGGTGGATTTAGGGTCCACTTCCATAGGGATACGAGGGTTCAAATCCCTCCCTCCGCATTTTTGTGTATGAAAA
>CAYSIM010000084.1:2645-4987 GCA_964431165.1 uncultured Thermoplasmatales archaeon
TACTGTCTTTTCCATTTTTATTTCATTGTATTATTATTCATCTTGACAACCCGCATTTACTAAGAAGTATCTTTATATTGTCGTTTACAGCGAAGGAAAAAAAGGAAACATATGCAATGAGAAATATGAAATCGTAAAGGGGTATTGGTTTAATGAGTCCAAAACCAAATAGTGCCAGGACAGAAACTAGAATAATGTCAAGGATAATTGATATGAGAAGTGTTTTTCCTGGAACAGATTTCCAGAAGTGGGATCTTTCCCTTACAAGGAGCGGTGTGAACAATCCCAGGAACATAACTGCGGTGAAAAAGAATGTATTCATGCTCTTTAAATCATTTCCAAGATGAAGGTAATTCAGTCCAATGTAAAGAAGTACGAAAAGTTCTGTAACTGTAAATATTCCTAGGATCAGGCTGAATTCTACCAGGCGTGGGACATTCCATCTTTCAGGTTTTTTTGAACCCCTCTCGTTATCTGTGGAAATTGAAATTGTAACAAAATCTATCAGGAAGAGGAAAAGGACTATATCTATTGCCGAAAGAACGTAGTATCCGGTGATTAAAAATGCCAATGAAATAAAAATTGCCACCTCGAACGTTTTAATGATCTTGTTGAGAACCCAAGTTACTATTCTCTGATAGATCTTTCTCCCTTCTTTTACAAGATCCACAATATTCGTTAGTCCATCCGATGTTAACACAACGCTTGCTGCACCCTTTGCCACATCTGTTGCATTGCTCACAGCGATACCCACCTCAGCTTGTCTTAATGCGGGAGCATCGTTTACACCATCACCGGTCATCCCTACAATATGCCTTTTTGCCTGCAGGCTTTTCACTATGGTATACTTATCCTCAGGATATATTTCAGCAAAGCCATCACTTTCCTCCGCCAGGTTGGCAGCCGTAACAGGGTCCCTGTTCTTGAGGTCCTTTAATTCTGCACTTCTAACAATTTTTTCACCTAAACCTATCTCCTTTGCTATTTCCTTTGCAATTGGCTGGGCATCACCTGTGAGCATTTTCACCGATATCCCTAGATCCTTTAATTCAAGAATTAGATCCTTTGTATCCTTTCTTGGTGGATCGTTAAGTGCGACAAGTCCACAGAATGTGCATTTTCCATTTCCATGAATGGATACCGCCAGGGTCCTGTACCCCTTGGATGCAAAATCATCCATCCATTTTTCTATATTTTCTCCCCCTGTTTGGCACATTTCAAGTATTACCTTTACGGCACCTTTTGATATCCTTAATTCCTTTCCATTGTTTTCCACTATCACCTCTGTTCTCCTGGTAGATGGATCAAATGGAAAGAAATTCTTTACTTTGTATTCTGAACTTAATAAATTCCTTGACCTTGCCTCATTTATGAAGGCCATATCTATCGGATCCTGATTTGCCTCCTCCGAAGCTAGAGCACCGAAGAGGATGATATCATTTTCAGAAAAGTTATTCATAGGAACCACGGCCTTTATTGCAAGTTTATTCATCGTGAGAGTACCAGTTTTGTCTGCGCAGAGTGTATCCATTGATGCAGCATCCTCTATAGCACTCAATCTGGTAAGCAGCACACCCTTTTTTGCTATTTCCAGCGAACCCACGGCCATGCTTACGGTGAACATGGCCGGAAGCGCAACGGGGACGGCAAAAACTATAAGCATCAGTGAAAGGGGTATTACAGGGAGCAGGTCCATATGCCTCAGGTAGGTAAATATGAACATGGCAGAAATTAATACTATTACAATGAGAAGAAGGTAATTCACAATTCTTGATGTGATTTTTTCCATATGCAGCTTTGGCCTTGCTGTCTGAATAAGTTCTGTTGTTTTTCCGAAATATGTTTTTTCACCTGTTGCCACCACTATTCCTGTAGCTTCATTTTTCCTTATAATCGACCCTGAATATAGAATATCATTTTTTCTTTTTATAACAGGTAGAGATTCTCCAGTAAGGGCGGATTGATCCACCTCAAGCTCCGCTTCGCTTATTACTTTCAGATCTGCAGGAACAAAATCTCCTGCTCTTATCCTTATCACATCTCCTGGTACCAGAAATCTGGCCGGAACCTGTGTCCACTTCCCCTCCCTCAATACCCTAGCATTTATTTGCAACCTTTGTTTTAAAAGTTCTACAGCCTTTGAGGCCTTTTCCTCCTGTGAAAAACCTATAACTGCATTAACAACAAGAAGTGCTGCGATAATAGTTCCATCGATATAACTACCTATGATGAATGAAAATATCATTGTTATTTCCAGCATTATGGGTGTAATCCCCCAGAATTTTTTAGCAATTCTTTTAATGGCACTCTCCTTTTTTTCTGCAATTTCGTTATATCCATAT
>CAYSIM010000085.1:0-984 GCA_964431165.1 uncultured Thermoplasmatales archaeon
CCACCACCACACCCAACTATCTTTATGTTTACCTTTAGCTGTTCCACCAGCTTCCTCAGCTCCTCTTCATCGGGCGATATCATCTGCTGTACCTGCTCCTGTGGTGTAGGGGCAGGCTTCGATTGATTGGTTGCATCGGGATCGTAGCCCAGCGCATTTTTAATCAAGCTCTTCATAAATCACACCTCTTTCATATTATTGTCAGCTAAATCAATAAATTTGTCATATTTAAATATTACCCCTATATTACCATAAAAGGTTAAGTAAAACAAAGGGATATTTTTATATACTTATTCTTGATTTAATAATTGAGATCATACAAATTTATGACCGAGGTGATGTTATGAAAAAATTCATAAGCGAATTGAAAGGAAAAACGGTTATGACTACCGATGGTGCGATACTTGGGACAATAGATAATTTTGTAATAGATCTCGATACTGGAGAAATAAAGCATTTGCTTGTAAATCCTGCCAAAGAAATAGAGGCAAATAAATTCGATAGCGATGCGCAGGGAAGGATGATATTGCCTTTCAAAAGTATGAAATCCGTGAAGGATGTTGTGGTGCTTGAACTGAAATAGGAAGGGATAAAAATGGTTGATTTTTTTAAAAAGGGTGATTCAGAAAAAACAAGAAATTACATAGATCTTTCGGAATTTGAAAACCTGGGCGAATTGGGGGAAAGTGGAAAAAATATCAGACTGGCAGAGATATTCAGGTATGAGGATCTTAGACAACTCTCAGAATTTGTATACAACGGGGATATACTTTTAATAGATTATACACCAATTGCAGAGGATGAACTTACACTTAGGAGAATAATAAGTGACCTGAAGGAAACTGCAAAAGATGTGGATGGTGATGTTGTTTCTCTCGGCGGCAAATATCTTCTGGTTACCTCAGAGGGAATAAAAATTGATAGAAATAAGATAAAATTGTAAAATTTTATATTCCTTTTTATTTCTTTAATAACCATGGGAAG
>CAYSIM010000085.1:1016-2691 GCA_964431165.1 uncultured Thermoplasmatales archaeon
CATATTTCAGATGTACACCTAGGAGCATTCAGCGATGTTAATTTAAAGAATTTAAACCTTAATTCATTTCTCTGGGCCCTTGAAGAATCTAAAAGGAGGGGGGTAGATTTCATAATAATTACGGGTGATATTTTCAATAATCCGATGCCAGATTTTTCATTTTCCACAATAGCAGTAAAGAAAATGAGGGAAATCCTTGAAGATGGAATAAAGATTTACACAATATCGGGCAGCCATGATTTCAGCATTTCAGGATCATCCCTTTACAATATACTAGATGCTGCAGGTATAATAATGGATGTTCACAGGGAAAGGACCGATGGAAATGAAATTTACCTGGAACCTGTGAAGGATGAAAAAACTGGTGCTCTCCTGTATGGCATGTATGGAAGGAGGATGGGACTGGAATCACAGAATTTTAGGAAATTAAGAATAAAATATACAGATGATGGATTCTCCATATTCCTATTCCATAGCGCAATTTCTGAGTTGATTCCGGATGTACAGTTCCATATGCCTGAAATTCCACTTGATTATCTCCCCAAGAATATGAAATATTATGCAGGAGGACATATTCACAGGAGGATAGAGAAAAAAATAGGCGATTACAGCATATTTTATCCAGGACCCTTATTTGCTTCAAATTATCAGGATCTTGAATCAATGGCGAATGGTGAAAGGAGGGGATTTTTCATTGTGGATTTTTCTGATGGGATAGATAAAGTGGAATTCATTGAAAACCCTGCACCCTCACCCGTTCTCCTGGAGATAAATGCAGATGGAAAGATCCCAGAAGAAGTGATGGATGAGGCGATTTACCTGATGGAAAATCATGATCTAAAGGATAAATATCTTCTTTTGAAGATCTATGGCGAACTCTCCTCAGGGAAAACATCTGAAATAAATAGAAGGAGAATAATAGAAAATGCAAGAAGATACGGTGTGGCAGGGATAAACATAAATATAAATTCATTGAGGAGCAGGGAATATGGAAATGTGGAAGTTGTGGAAGATAATGTGAGGGATGTGGAAAAAAAGGTTTTTGAAAAATTTATGGAAAACTGGAGAACAAGGGAAGAAATGTTGAACGGTGAAAGTGGCATTAACATGGCAATTTCCCTTTTAGATGTTCTTAGAAACGCAAAAAATGATGATGAGACTAAAAATGATTTTGAAGAAAGGATCCTAGGTGAATCGAAAAAGATTTTCCATGAGGATGAATGGCAATGATAATAAAATCCATTGAATTGAACAACATAAGGAGTTACAGCCATGCAAAAATTTCCCTTCCAAGAGGAAAGGTGGTCCTCCTTGGTGATATAGGTGCTGGGAAATCCAGTATCCTTATGGCTATAGAATTCGCACTCTTCGGTCTTGGGGACCAGGACGGATCATCTCTTCTCAGAATAAATGAGAATGAAGCTTATGTTGTTCTTGATGCTGAGATAAATGGTAAATCCTACAGAATAAGGAGGGGCTTAAAAAAGAGGAATGAAAAGATTTTACAGGATAAGGTAACAATAGAGACCGATGGGAAAAAATTTGTTCTTTCCCCTTCAGAAGCAAAGATTTACATAATGAAGGCCCTGAATTTCAATGAACCATCAAGTCCAAAATCGAAGAGTGCCATATTCAGGTATGCCATTTACACACCCCAGGAGGAATTGAAAAAAAT
>CAYSIM010000085.1:2715-4752 GCA_964431165.1 uncultured Thermoplasmatales archaeon
AAGCATTCAGGATAGAGGATTTCAGCATTGCAAGGGAAAATTCACAGATAGTAATTTCTTATTTGAACGAAAGATCAACATTTTACAGGGGAAAATCTGATAATATGGTTGAGATTGAAAATGAAATAAAATCACTTGAAACTGAGATTAATAATCTTAATTTGAAAAAATTGGATCTTGAAAAAAGGATAAATGAGAAGGAGAAGGAAATTGAAGAAAAAGATGTAGAAATTAAAAATCTGGATGAGGAATTGAAAGAACTTTCCAAGGATATTATTAAGCTTGAAATGAAAATTGAGGATAGAAATAAAAAGGAAAAAGAGCTGGAAAATTTGGAGAATGACATAAAAGGCCTGAAAATTGAACTGGAAAAGATTTCTGAAAAACATCTTGAAAATCTACCCAAAAAAGATTTTGAAGTTGAAAGGGAGGAGGTAGATGAAGAATTGGGTGCAATAGATGAGAAACTTGAAGATTTGAACAGGCAGGTGGGGGATCTAACAAAAAAAGAAGTTGAACTTAGAAATACAAGGGAAAGAATAAAAAAACTTGAGGATGAATTGAAAGAATACAATGAGAAAAAAGAATCAAGGGAAAGTACCATAAGAAAGATCATGGAAGAAAATAAAAAGCCAGAAATTGAAGAGGATATAAAGATTGAAAAAATTGAAAGTGAGATGCATGGAATTGAACAGAGGATAAATGAACTAAACATGATGCTTGGAATTATATCTGGAAAAATACAGGATTATAAAAAAATAATAGATGAGGGTATATGTCCTACCTGTGAGAGGGAAGCGGATCCTGCGGAATTTGGAAAGAAGCTGGATGAAAAAAGGAATCATCTATTGATCATTGAAAATGAAATTTCTTCTTTAAAAAATAGAAAAATGGAGATTGAAAGAAAAAAGGAAAAGCTTGAGGAGTTTAGGAAAAAATTTGCAGATTATGAAAATACTTTGAAGCTTGTGGATGAACATAAAAAACAGTTAAATGATATTGTTTCTAGAATTGAGAAAATTAATTCAGAAATAAATTCACTCCATGAAAATGAATTTTATCTAAATGCGCAGGTAGGGAATTTGAGTGAACTATACTCACAGATTCAATCATTCAAGAAAAGAAAACAAGAGTTAAAGGGTATTCTCAGAAAAATAGAGGAATATGAAAAAAGGATGAAGGATTATAGGGAAGAGGAAATGGAAATTAAAAAATTGGATGAAAAAATAAAACTTAGGGAGGAGAAAAAGGAGGATTTAATTACTGAACTGGAAGCAATTCTGAAGGAAATTAATGAATTAAATAGAGTGGCAGATATTTTGAAGGAGAAAAAAAGTTTAATGGATTCATATAAATCTGACCTGGAAAAAAGGAGAAAAGAAAGGGATGAATTGAGGGATAATAAGGCAAAATTAGAGGCAACAATATCCGAAAAATTGAATATTCTTGAAAAGAAAAGAATGGATCTGGAGGAGATGAAGAAAAGCAGGAAGCTTTCTGAAAAATATTCTGAATATTCAAGATGGATAAAGGAGATATTTTATCCAGCGCTTGAGGAAATAGAAAGAAAGGTGCTCGAAATGAGAAGAATGGAATTCAATGAACTTTTCAGGGAATGGTTTTACATTCTTGTGGATGATCCTACTAAAAATGCCAGGGTAGATGAGGATTTCACACCTATTGTGGAGCAGGATGGTTATGTGCAGGAAATGGAATACCTGAGTGGAGGTGAAAGGGCAGCGGTTTCCCTTGCATACAGACTTGCACTGAATTATATAGTAAGGGAAGCCATAGGGAGTGGAAGGGAAAATCTGTTAATTTTGGATGAACCCACGGAAGGATTCAGCTCTGAACAGGTAGAAAAATTTCCAGATATATTAAACAGGATAGAATGTGATCAGGTAATAATAGTTTCACATGAAAAATTCATAGCAACAATGGCCGATTATACCATAAGAGTAAAGAAGGAGAATGGAATTTCATTTCTAGAAAGTGATTGATTTCTTTGACAAAATTTAAATTCTCGCAAATCTTATT
>CAYSIM010000086.1:0-4735 GCA_964431165.1 uncultured Thermoplasmatales archaeon
AAATTTTTATTCTTTTTAATCGCATTATTTATGGCCTTTTTTTCTCCAATCTTGAAATCCTTTTCAACCAGTTGTAACGTCTGGTATTCATATTCAAGCCTTTTTCTTAGGTTTTCTGGCAATTCCATTGAAAGATATTCCCCTATGATTTTTTTGGCAACTTGAAAATTTCCCCTTGCCTTCTCTTCCTCTATCTTTTCAGGAAGTGGATAAATTAAAAAATTCATAGTACCATATATCATCTAAAATTAAAATATTTTCATTGTTAACATGTTAACATAAAAATTTTTTAATCCTACAATTTTCCTGTGTTTATGGAAAATTACACACAGGGGGAAAGGCTATCCATCCTTCTCCTTACCTTCCTGGGATTTTTATTCGATGGATTTGACCTTCTCATATATTCTTTCACATTACCGAGCATAGAAAAAGCATTTTCAGTCGGGGATATTACAATGGGCTTAATACAATCAGGAACACTTTTTTCCACCTTAATAGGTGCAATAATTTTTGGATGGGTGAGCGACAGGTATGGAAGAAAGAGGGGTTTAATGCTCACAATCGGCTTTTACGGCATTAGTACGCTTCTTTCAGGTTTTACCACGAATATTTATCAGTTCGCCTTAACAAGGGTACTGGCTGGTTTTGGAATAGGCGGTGAATGGGGTATAGGTTTTTCCCTTTTGAGTGAGGCCTGGGAAAGGAGGAAGGGACTTGCAGGTGGAATATTACAATCGGCATTTTCTGTAGGCATGGTGCTTGCAATTTACGTTTCGAGCATTTTCATCACAGCGTTTCCACAGATAGGATGGAGATATGTTTATATTACAGGTGGAATACCTGCAATCCTAGTAGCATTCATAAGGTACTATGTACCTGAAAGCAGATCCTGGATGGAAGAGAGTAAAAAGAGAATTAGAATGGAAAGGCTTAAAATTTTTATGAGAATAGATACATTGAAATATTTGTTCACAACACTACTTCTCACATCAGGATTTTTCTTTATGGCTTATGCAATAATTACCTGGTGGCCAAAAATATTACAAAATATTTACGGTATTGGTCCACAGATTTTCTCCACTCCTCTCATGTTCGCATCAATTATACAGGTACCCATCATATTCTTCGTGGGTTACATTTCAGACAGGATCGGAAGGAAAAGCACATCCATAATATTTGCAATTCTCACGCTTATCTCACTCTTCACCTGGCTTTATTTCATCTATTTGAACACGCCTTTCCAGGGAAACATATGGTTATGGCCAATCATGATGGGTTACATATTCTACCAGGCGGTAAGCCTCTACATAGGTGTGTTTGGCATATGGTTTTCTGAAATATTTTCATTAAAAATAAAGTCCACGGCATCCAACATTGCCTATATGACAGGTAGAGGTGTAGGGGGAGCCATATCGGCCACCCTTGTGGTACTTTTTTCCGTATATTCGGGTGGAATACAGTACAGCATGATGTTCATGGCCGTAGCCGGACTGCTTGCAAGTCTCATTGCAATATTTTTGCTCCCTGAAACAAGAAGAAAAAAACAATCATTAAATTTTTAAAGAAATGTTCAATTTTTTCATTTCTTCCGAAAATACCTTTAGAAATGAATCAATTTTTAAAAGGCATATTTCCTTGCTCACATCCCTAGTGGATATGGTAATGGCAATATTTCCAAATTTTCCTGATGTACCTGCCCTGGATTTTATATATATCTCTGGAAATTTTTTTCTAAGATCCTCAAGCAGTGAAGATATGGATGATTCATCAATATTTTCCAGGAAAATGGTCCTCTCCATATAAAAAAATTTTCCAAATAATTTTATAAGCTCCTCCTTCACCGAAGGAAACATTCCTTTCATCTCCGAAGGAACGCCAGGCAATGCTATGAATACCGTTTTTCCATACCTTAAAAACATTCCAGGGGCGGTACCCACCGGATTCTTTATTGGTTTGGATTTCAATGGCATATAGGCCATTTTTTCCCTCCATACATTCATTTCCTTTTTAATGGGTAATGATGAATATTTCTCCCTTATCATTTTCAGGGCTTCATCATTGAGGATGAGCGGTAAATCAAGGGCTTGTGATACTGACCTCAACGTTATATCATCAACAGTGGGGCCCAGACCACCTGTTATGATTACTATATCCATTTCATTCAGAAATTTTTTTAAATAAAATGAAATATCTTCAATTGAATCCCTTACAAAGACAATCTCTTTTCCATAATAACCAAGTGAATTCAGTTCTTCACAGAGGAATGATGAATTTTCATCCTTTACTGTGCAGTTAAGTATTTCATCACCAGTAATGATCAAAGCATATTTTATCATAAAGAAAAAATGGCATTATGTATTTTTACCTTTTCAGTGAAAATATAAATTATTCTTTCCATTGGGTTAATTCTTCAATCCTTTTTCTTCCAGGAAATTCAGGTTTTTCTCCGGGGAATCCGAAGGGCATGATTACCACAGGTTTCAGATGATCTTCCATTGAAAGTATTTGCCAAAGTAAGCAGTTTCTTAATGGGAAACTTTAAATAGATATAAGTTATAATAAATATCCATGGAGAAACTTTACACCCTTAAGGAGGCTAAGAAGATTCTAGGGGTTGCAACCAGGACCATCCAGAGATGGGATAAGGAGGGAAAGATCAAAGTTGTCAGAACTATTGGTGGTAGGAGGAGGATTCCTGAAAGCGAGATTAAACGCATCCTTGGTTTGAGAGAAGAGAGAGTTATAATCGGGTATGCTCGAGTGTCCTCTTATTCCCAAAAAGATGACTTAGAGAGACAGAAACAACTTATCTTGAGCTATACCAGAGAGAAAGGATATGGTGAGGTACAGGTATTTGTGGATATTGGTTCAGGACTTAATGAGAAAAGAAAGAACTTCCTCAAAATCCTCGACATGGTCGTTGAGAAGAAGGTTTCGATGGTAATCGTAGCTTATGAGGATAGGCTTACAAGATTTGGATTCAAGACGCTTGAAAAGGTATTTCTTGCTTTTGGCACTTCTATTGAAATAATAAATAAAGAAGAAAAGGTCCCAAAGGAAGAACTTGTAGAAGATTTAATTACCATAGTATCGCATTTTGCTGGAAAGCTCTATGGAAAAAGGAGCCATAGATATAAGGAGGTTATTGAAGGTGTCAGAGGTCTTCTATCAGATTAGGGCGTACAATATCAGGCACGAGTATGATGTAAGTATTTTCCTCGAAGAGTACAGGCTTATACTTCAGAGGGCAATAGATGAGATCTGGGGCAGGATAAGGTGGGTTGAAAAATTTGAGGAGGGAAGGAAAAGGCTTATTCCCATAATCCCAAAAGAAGGCAGTTTCAAACATCATTATCTGAGAAACCTGCTTATGGATGGTTGGAACTATTCAAAGCATTATGTTGATTCGGCTATCAAGCAAGCTTACTCCATACTCCACAGCTGGAGGAGGAATTATATTAAGGGAGATAGGTCCAGGGAGAAGCCTATCGTAAAAAAGAGATTTGTAAGAATAAAGGAAACATTATACAGTTTCAGAGACGGAAAGATAAAGATAAGTGTTAAGCCACATGAAGAATACCTTACCTTTGACATTTCCAGGGCCTGGTTCTTGAACAGGGCGAAGGGTGAGATGGGAGAACTTATACTCAACGAGAAATACCTGACAGTAACTTTCAGGTCCAGGATGAAAAGAATGAAACATAATGGCAAGATAGCATGGGATTCCAATGAGAAGAGCTTAGATGGATTCAGCTCTGAGCTAGGCTGGGTTAAAATAGATTTGACAGAACTCTTCCATATACACAGGGTATATGAGATCAAAAGAAAGAAACTACAGAAAAAAGCTTCAAAAAAGCCATCGCTAAGAAAGACCCTGGCCAAATATTCCAGGAGGGAGAAAAACAGGACCAGGGATTACATCCAGAAGATGACATCACTCCTAGCAAGGGAGTTCAAGGGTTACTTACACGGTTTTGAAGACCTTGAAAAGAATAGGATGTACAATTATTCCAAGAATCATAATAGAAACATCTCAAAGAGTGATTGGAAAACGATACAATCCTTGATGGCCTATAAATCAGAAACGTTTATCCTAAACCCGAGAAATTCGACAAAAAGGTGCTCCAGGTGTGGGAAGATAAATGCCCCGAAAGGAGCACTGTACGAATGTAAATATTGCGGGTTGAGGATAGACAGGCAACTGAACGCAGCAATAAACCTGTACCTTCAGATGGAGGGTCTTTCTCCAGACCCGAAGCTCTTCAGTGAGCTAATGAGGATCTGGAGCGGGTTCACCCTGACAGGGGAAGAGGCTGATGAGGAGCTCGATGAACTCAAGAGGGTTCCGAGGCTGATGAATCCCAAGAACTATGTATATCTATCAAAAGCTACATAGTTCAGAACCCTTACACCTTCCTCGCTGAATGCACCCACCCACACGGAAGATAGTCCATGATTCTCTATGCTCAGCATTGCATAAGTGGCCGCTATTGTTGCATCCTGTATTGAATAGAGCGTTTCGCCTCTCCTTCCATATTTGGATGCCGATCTCTTCATATCGGCACAGAAAACAAAAACCACAGGAGCTTCTGAGATGAAATCCTGTCCATATGCGGCCCCCGCCAGCATTTTCTTAATTTCATTATTTTTTACAACGTATATAAAAAAGGACTGGAGGTTCCCTGCTGAAGGTGCTTCATTAATATCCTCAAGTATTTCCCTTACGATTTTTTCA
>CAYSIM010000087.1:0-4619 GCA_964431165.1 uncultured Thermoplasmatales archaeon
TGAAAGCATTGAGGATACCCTTATTTCACTCACAACCCTTTTTAAAGCTTCAAGACCTGGATATGAAGACCTGTGATCCGAGAGGGCCATTTTCAGGCCGACTATTTCAGGAACAATTATAATGTCCATGGAAATACTACCTGTAATTGTAGGACCTGGTACCTGATAGCTTCCTGTGAGCATGTAAGCATCCATGCTTTCCCTCAATTTCCTTACGTGCATTAAAAGATCCACAAGGGATCTTGTGTATCCATCCGTTCCCAGGAGGCCAAGTACGGTGGTGGTTCCTGCTGAAAGTAATTTTTCTGCATTCACAGGTATGGTCCTCGTGACTGGGCCACCTTCACCTCCAGCACCATTCACATGGCAATGTAAATCTATGAAGCCAGGAAAGACGTATTTTCCATCAATATTGAAAATTTCAGCCTTGCCTATATCTATTGAATTATCTATTATCTCTATTTTATTGGAAAGGAGAAGATCCTTTTCTTCAAAATTTCCTTTTCTGTAGATCTTACCATTTTTTAAAATTATCATAATGAAAGATAGAAAACTGGTTTAATAAAATTTATTAATTTGTTTCATTAACTAAATTTTAATGAGGGAAGAAGAAATTGAGAAATCACTCCTGGATCCTGAGATTTCCGTTATTATCATTCATGGGCCATCCGATTCAGGTAAAACATTCACTGTAAAGAATATTTTAAAGAATTTTAACCATGTATATATTAATGAAAATGATTACACAATAGACAGGATTCTTGAGAGATTTGATTTAAAAAATGAATATCTCAAATATTTGGAAATGCTGAAAACAATGAGTCCCGGTGAGGTGGGAGAAATTGAAGCATTTCTTACTATGGTAAAAAAGAGGATTGAAAAAATATCCACAGCTAATGTGGTAATTGTACTGGATCGTGCCTGTAATATGCCGGATAATTTTCTGCCTTTACTTCCTGAGTTCATAGAGAAGTTCATCGAAAGTGGAAAGGCAAAGCTCGTTATAATTTATCATGATGATTGCAACAATGAAAAATTCTTTTTCACAATAAAAACACTGAATATAAAGGGAACGAAGGAAATAGTTTTTCCCAGACCAAACTTCAGGGAAATGGTCGACACGGTTTTGCAGATGGACTATTTTGTCCCTGATGAAATTTTGAAGATAATCTATTCAAAAACGATGGGGAAAATAGGTAAAACAATAGAATTACTCAATTTGCTTGAATCTAAGAGATATATAATCAATGGATTCTATGTGGGAGATCTATCAAGTAGAACTCTTGATGAAATTAGTACAATCATATTCTCAGAAAAGAAGCCACTTGAATACCTGGATGAGGAGGAAAGAAAAATACTCCTTTTTGTTTCATTTTCTGAAAAAGGTGTGGACGCATTCGATCTTCCATCAATAATTCAAATGGATGAGAATGAATTAATCAATAAATTGGATAAACTCATCAGGTTAAAATTTCTCCAGGAAGATGGAAACAGGGTGATCGTTGGCGATAAAGATATTTCATATGAGACGATGAAAAATTTTTCCAACGTTTACCTAAGCATGGCCAGGTCAAGGATGGCAGATTACTTTAGATCCAAGGGCAATTTATACGAATCTGGAAAACTCTATTTCCAAGCAGGCAAATATGATCAGGCCTTTCCATTGCTTCTTGAAACAGGAATGAATTTCTATAGAGAAGGAAAATTTTCTGAAGCGGCAGAGATCCTTGAATATGCTATAAAAATAAAGTACGATGATGAGGCAGTTAAAGCCCTGCTTAATATCCTTACCCTTCAGGAGAACTATAAAAAAGTAATAGAGATCACAGAACCGCTTATAATGAAATACCCTGAAAAAATATCGCTCCGACTCAGGTACGCTGAAGCACTTTACAATACTGGTAAATACAGAGAAGCAGAAATAATTCTAAGGGATCTTTTAAATACTGCAAAGGAAAAAGAGGATTTACTCTATGATTATATAAATTTAGGAAGAATCCTCATAGCAAGGGAAAAGTTCAGAGAAGCTGATGAAATACTCGAGAATGCGCTAAAAATTGCAAGGGAAATCCAGGACAGAAGAAAAGAAGCACTTGTTTTAAGACTGAAAGGGAATATACACTATTCAATGGATGAAAATGATATTGCTCTAGATCTATATAAAAAATCTCTTGGTTTAGTTGAAAATACCCAGTATTACGAGGACATTGCATCACTTTATAACAACATAGCAAATATTCTAGTTGAAAGGGATTTACAGAATGGGATGGAATACTATAACAGGGCACTAAAGATAGCCAGGGAAAACTGGTACGTTTCCCTGCTCGAAACTATCTATCACAATCTTTCTTTATTAAAAATATATAGGGGTGAAATAAATAGTGCGCTGGATATGCAGAGAAAAGCACTGAACATTGCAGTTTCTAGGGGAAATTATGGATTGGCATTCCTCTCAATTACAAATATGATGGATTCCATGGTGAAAAAGGGCGAATTCAAAGAAGAGATGCATTATGTAGAGATGGCCATAGAATTTGCCTTAAATCTTGGAGATGAATTCATGGAGAATTTCTTCAGGGCTTACAAAAAAGTTCTGGAAAGGTTGATGGGAAAGGAGGTGGAACTGGGTGAAGAAATAAATTATCTCAGGCAGGGTACACCCATGTTCAGGGATCTGGTTGAATATATCATTTCAGCTATGGAAATGTGGAGCGGTAATATGATAAAGGCAAATGAAATTCAGAAGAGGTCCATAGAAAGAAAAATGGAAAAAATAACACCAGAAATCCTCATAGATATGTGCGATCTAGCAGAATTTCTTCTTTACGAGCATTTCTTCCATGGGAAAAGGGAGAAGGATATTGAAGGATTAATTGAAACTGTGGAGAAAAATGTAAATTTTAGCCGTATGGAATACGTGCAGTGGAGGATAGGCATAGTCAAAAATATTCTCCACATGGATGAAAAATCTGAAAAAAATTTTCTTGAATATCTATCCAATTTTGAGAGAGAGGGTCTTAAATATTTGATTGCAAAGATGAAAACGATATTCGGTCTTTATTTTGCGAAGAAAATGGGTAACAGGAAGTATCTGGATGAGGGTTTATCATTACTGAAGGAATTCAATCTTCCCGGTATTAACAAGGCCTATTCCGAAGCTTTTTCATTCCAGCTTTGACTTTTTTGTTGGATGTTCCATTTTTTTCAATTTACCATGGAGAAAATTATTCACTATATTTTCAAGTGTGTCTATTTCTGAATGCCAGCAATAAATACCATAGGAAAGCATGAGGCCATAGGTAATTTCACCAACATTGTAGCAAATTATATCCGTTATTTTTCTTGAGATTAAGAATTCCTTGAATTCCAGACCTGCAAGATCAGCCTTTTCCCTGAATGGGTTCTCCATGAATACCCAGGAAATCTTTTCATCAACATCCACAATTGCAAAGTAATTCGCCTTAGCAAGCCTCTCATCCATTCTGCATTTCTCTGATTTACATTCGCATGGAATTATAATTTTAAAATTTCTTCTCCTTACGGGTTCAACATGAACTGTCACCGAATATATGCCTTCCACATTTTCCTTAATCCTCCTTTCAATGATTTCCGTAACTGGATGTGCATCAAATATGGTGAGGAGCGGATCCATTTCCACCACAAGCTCCACAAATATGACCGGTCCAGCCCATCTTAACCTGATATCCTTTACACTCCTTACCTTTTCCACGGAAAGTACAATCCTTTCTATTTTTTCCTTCAAATCCTTTTCCTTTGGAAGATCGAGCAGTGAAAGTATTGATCCCCTCCCTATGGTGTATGCTGTATAAATAAGGGCAGCAAATGCAACGATTATTGCCACATAGTAGAGTAAAGATCCAAAATAGTAGGATAGGAAAAGGCCTGCAGAAACACCAAGCCCCTCGTAAAAATCCGTATAGCTGTGCCTTCCATCGTTCTCCAGGGAAGGTGAGTTCATTTCTTTACCTGCCTTCTCCTTGAAGTATGCTGAGAAAGCTATAGGTATTGCGGAAATCGCCTGGAAGGCAGAGGAAAGAAGAGGCATTGATGATTCTGATGAAAATCCTGTCAGAAGAAGATCTACAGCAGTAATAGCCACGAGTACTGCAAGGAAAAGTGAAATAAGATCCTCAAGCTTGAAAAGGCCATATGAAAATCTAAGGGAATAATTGCTTGAGATTATTTTAAGGGTAATGAGAATGAAAATGGTAATGAAGATATCTATCACCATATGTAGTGCTTCCATACCTATTGCTATATTCCCTGTATAGATATATCCCAGAATTCTAATTAAAAATGAAATAAGTATCAACGCGAAGGAATATGTGATTAATCTCAGATACTTCATAATTACTCAATTGAGTAATAATTTTCCCTTATTTTTACTTTTTCCTGGCCAGGTATATCACAACATATTCCATGGATAATATGAGTATGGGTATTACCACATTAAAAAAATAATTGCCTGGAAGATAGTTCATTAAAATTATGTATGCAAAGAATATGGCGATTATTGCATAATAGATCTCCCTGTAAGGACTAGGGAGTTTTCTTTTACCAGTTCTTGTGTAGAATGAGATCATGGAAGCGTAAACAAG
>CAYSIM010000088.1:0-868 GCA_964431165.1 uncultured Thermoplasmatales archaeon
GAGCTTCATAGGATATATTGTTAGGAAGGGTGCTGAAATAGGTGTTAGGGATGAAAAACACCTGGAGAGAAGGGCGAGGAAATTAGGGTATGCCGGTCTTTACCTTCTTCTTTCAATGGGCATTTTTATGATAATACTTGGTGTTCTTGGTATTTTTGGTATTGAAATACATATGGACATTTTGTAAAATTTTTTATCTAAAATTTTTTTAAATGAATTTTATTTTTAATCTCTATGGAAAATTTGGCAGAAAATAAACTTGCGGAAAAAAGTGTTGGATTCTGGTTACTTGTTGGACAGGGTATTTCAGGTATAGCACCCCTTGTGGCTATGACCTCAGTTCTTACAGCCTCAGCTATTTTTGCAGGAGGATCCGTTCCACTTTCATATATTTTGGGCCTTATGGTAGTTTTCCTCATTGTAAACACAATATTCCAGTATTCAATCAGAACTGCCAGTGCAGGAGGTTATTACACATTCATATCCAGAAGCCTAGGTCCTAGAACAGGATTTGTTACAGGCTGGATATATATACTCTACGGACTTGGTGTCCTATTAAATGAGTCAATATTTTATGGATTGATGGTTCAGCTCTCCCTTCCATATTTCTTCGGTATCAAATTACCAAACTATACCTGGCTTATTATAGTAATCTCTTTCCTTCTAATTGAATTATTGATCACAGTTCTGGGTATAAAGGTATCACTGAAGTACACGCTTACTTCCTCACTTATAGAACTGGCACTCATTCTGATTTTCAGTATTGTTGTAATAATTGAATCAGGATCATCAAATTCTTATTTACCCTTTACGCCATCGCTTTCACCCACAGGATGGCAGGGTGTTTTTTACGGACTTTTCTTTTCCA
>CAYSIM010000088.1:912-4524 GCA_964431165.1 uncultured Thermoplasmatales archaeon
TGCTTGCATTTGCAGGTTATGATACAACAGTGAACATAGCTGAGGAGGCAAAGGTACCTGATAAGACGATAGGAAGGGCTGTGATTGTTCAGGTACTGCTAACTGGATTTATATTCATTATAATGGCTTATGCAACCGTGATAGGATGGGGTATGAATAACATGGACACATTTACCACGTCAATCACAAACGGTATTTCTATACCCGGTGTCCTGCTCGTTTACAAATATCTTGGAATATTTGCAGTGATAACGATGCTTGTTCTTGTAGGAAATTCAACGATTTCAAGCAGTACATCATTTTTAAATGCCGTTGGAAGGAACCTTTTTGCCCTTGGCAGGGAAATTTTACCTGGATCGCTTTCCAGGGTATCCAAAAAATACAGGACCCCATACATTTCTCTTTCCCTAATTTCAATTTCCGCACTTGTGGTATTACTGATCTCATCCTTCGCCATAGGTGCCATAAATAATGTAGATCAGGCCCTTAATCTTTTCCTCATCGCTGCAACAATTGCTACATTGGGTACTATAACAATGCAGGTAATGATTAATTTTGCATTACCATTCTATTCAAGGGAATTCACCAGGAGATCCATATTGTTGCATATTGTTTTTCCTATTACGGCCTTTGCATTCCTTCTCGGAGCACTATATGCAAGTGTATGGCCACCATCTTTTCCCATATCCCTTGCACCAATAATATTTATAATCTGGGCTTTCATAGGAATAATTGTGATAGCTATCATTGGAAGGGACAGGGATAAATTGTCAAAAATAGGTTCGGTAAGGATGGATTTCTGAGGTGAAATCATGGTATATGAAAGGGATTTCATTGGTTATGGGCAAGATCCTCCCAGATTCCTCTGGCCAGGTAATAGATCGATGGCTTTATCAATAGTTGTGAATTATGAAGAAGGTGCTGAGCATTCATATCCGGTTGATGGTATCGTAGAATCCATAGGAGAATTCGGGCCAGCGGATGTAAAGACCAGGGACGTGGGAATGGAGAGTGCATAGAGGGTAGGAATCTGGCGCCTGCTCGATTTTTTCAAGGAGGAAAATATAAAGGTAACATTCTTTGCGGTGGCCAAGGCGCTGGAGCTTAACCCACCCGCAGTAAAAAGGATAATTCAGGATGGTCATGAAATATGTGATCATGGTTACAGGTGGACAGAACTTTACAGAATGACCTATGAGGAGGAAAGGGAGGAAATTAAAAAGTCCATCGAACTGATAGAGAAAATTACGGGTAAAAAGCCAGCAGGATTCTATGCAAGGGAACCCAGCGAAAACACGCTTGAAATACTTTCTGAATTCAAGAATTTCATCTATGACTCAGATGCATATAATGACGATCTACCTTACTTTTACAAAAAAACGGGTATGCTCATAATACCATATACGCCTGATGCGAACGATTTTCATTTTCTATCCCCGATGCACAGGTTTGCCAATTCTGATGATTTTTTCATTTATCTAAAAGATACATTCGATGTTCTTTACAGAGAATCCAGAAAAAAGCCAAAACTCATGAATGTAGGTCTCCATGTAAGAATTTCGGGAAGACCCGGAAGGTTCGTTGCCCTTGAAAAATTTATAAGATATGTGAAAAAGCACGATGTTTGGATAACAACAAGGGAGGAGATAGCCAAATTCTGGATAGAAAAATTCCGTCATTGAAAGGTATTTTCCGGGAAAATTTAAAATAAGAGTATATTAATATATGACAATTGTATGACATTAGAAGATATCATTGAGAAATTCGATCGTTATTTGATGGCCGAAAAGAGGTCATACAATACAATAAAAGAGTACAGGAGCATAGTTAAAAATTTCCTCAATTTTGTTAATAAAGAAATGAAAGAAATTGCATATGAGGATGTGGAAAGGTATAGGGAATATATGGCGATAGAGAAAAAATACAGCAAACAGACCATATACCTTTCCATGAAGGCACTTCAGGTTTTCTTCAGGTTCCTGGGAAGGGATGATCTTTCAAAATTAAAAGCACCAAAAAGATCAAGGAAATTACCAAGTTATCTCAATGAAAATGAGATGCGAATGATACTGGACATTTCAAGGGAAAATATAAGGGACTATGCCATGCTCATGGTATTGGCCTATTCTGGATTAAGGGTGAGCGAACTCTGTTCCCTCAGGATTGAAGATATAGATTTTCTGGAAAATGTTATCCATGTTAAATCAGGTAAAGGTGATAAGGATAGGATGGTAGTGGTGGATTCCAGGGTAATGGAAATTTTAAAAGAATATCTGAAGAGTGAGAAAAGGCATGAGGGTAATGTTTTTGTCAGCAGAAAGGGAAACAGGATAAGTACAACTCATGTGGAAAGGATTGTTAAATACTATGCTAAAAAGGCAGGGATAAACAAAAAGGTAACACCACACGTAATTAGGCATACATTTGCCACCACACTCCTGAGGAATGGTGCGGATATAAGATTCATACAGCAGATTTTGGGCCACTCCAGTGTGGCTACAACGCAGATATACACGCATGTGGATGACGGTGCATTAAAAGAGGTATATGAAAGGGCAAAGCCCCACTACTAAAAGATTTTATATATTTGTACCATATATTCCATAGCATTTATGGAAAAGGAAAATGAAGAGGAAAAGGTAGGTCGTGTACCCCTGCCCAACAGGAATAACGGGGAAATGTTCGGTATTGTAGATAAGATGCTGGGAGCCGCAAGAATGGTGGTTATGTGCGAGGATGGGAAATCCAGGCAGTGCAGGGTACCGGGTAAGATTAAAAAAAGGGTTTGGATAAAGGAGGGTGATCTTGTAATTATAAAACCTTGGGATTTCCAGGATGAAAAGGCGGATATAGTTTATAGATATACGCCAACACAGGCATCCTACCTTTCAAGAAATAAAATTTTACCTGAAATACTGGATGTGTTTGGAAAGGTATGAAGGAAGATCCTGAAAATATTTTTGAGTTTGTAAACGAGAAGATTAAGATTGAGAGGAGGGAAAAGGATTACGATATTTTTAAAGCAGAAAGCGATGTTTTTGACAGGAAAACAATGCTAACGCTTTATGAATTGCTTACACATAATTACTTCGATATAATAGAATTCCCCATAAAGATAGGAAAGGAGGCAAATATATTCAGGGCAAAGAAGGGAAGAAAATATCTTGCCGTTAAAATTTATAGGACTTCCACCAGGGATTTCAATGCAATAATGAAGTACATAGAGGGTGATTACAGGTTCCAGCATGTAAAAAGATCCACATTAGGTATCATATATCTATGGGCACAGAAGGAATTCAGGAATCTTTCAGATTGCCATGCTGCAGGTGTTCTCGTTCCAAAACCCGTTGTATTCAAAAACAATGTGGTGGTAATGGAATATCTGGGCAATTCAAAATATCCTTCTCCACTTCTCAAGGATTACAATGATGATATGGAAAGTTTTTATCATGGAATCGTAGATAATGTGATAAAGATGGTAAATGTGGCACATCTGGTTCATGGGGATTTGAGCGAATACAATATAGTTGTGCATAAGGAAAAACCTTACCTGATAGATGTTTCACAGGCAATGCCCGTCAAGCATCCAAACGCAAGGTTTTTACTGGAAAG
>CAYSIM010000089.1:0-1501 GCA_964431165.1 uncultured Thermoplasmatales archaeon
ATGCATCAAAGGAAGGTAAAATTAAATCAAGGGTAAGTGTGGTGATTTCAAATAGGAGAGAAGCATTTGCCCTTTTAAGGGCAGAAAAGGAAGGTATACCTGCATTTTTCATATCTTCAAAGGGAAAATCACCAGAAGAATATGATAATGAATTGATAAAAATCCTCAAGGAATATTCAGTTGAACTTGTTGTTCTTGCAGGTTATCTGAAAATACTTACACCTGTTTTCATCAGGGAGTACAAGGACAGAATAATAAACATACACCCTGCTCTTCTTCCAAGCTTTGGTGGTAAGGGTTTTTATGGCGAGTATGTTCACAAAGCTGTTCTTGAAGCTGGATGCAGGGTGAGCGGTTGTACAGTCCATTTTGTAAGGGAGGAAATAGACAAAGGTCCTATAATAGTCCAGAAGTGCGTAAATGTCCTGGATAATGATACACCTGAATCACTTGCTGAAAGGATTTTACCTTATGAACATGAATCTCTCGTTGAAGCAATAAAAATCATTGAGGAGGCTAGATATATAATAGACGGTATGAGGGTAAAGAGAATTTAAGAATATTGGTGGAAGAGGGAAAAATCATTAATGAAAAGAAGGAAGTTTAAGGGGGTACAACTATGACAGGAATGTTACTCTCACTAATGATTGCCTGGCTTACACTTCCCATTATCAATTTTTCTATACCTTTAAGTTTTCTTGTACCTGTGACTATCACATCGACCGAATTTTTTGCTGCAAAATCTAGGATAATTGAAGCAATGTTCTTTTTCTCTGCTATCGTATAGGAAAATTTAACATTGTAACCGGAGAATATGGCATAAAAAATATCCCTGAGATAAAATATGAAACCTTCAATAGTATCGAATGTTCTTATTCCCTCAAATAGATTTACCTTTATGGGAGAAGATGTATCGGTAACCACGTACAAGCCGAAGACCTGATCACCCTGCTTTATCAATTTTTTTATGAACTCAGAGGCTGCTACTGCACCTGAGGATCCATCAAATGCGATCAGGAAATTCATAGGATCTATTAATTAATCATATTTTATTAATGTTTCCAGTTCTTTCCATGGGATAATTTTTAATATATCATATAATTTCCATATACTATGGATCAGGTAGTAAAGCCATTACAGGTATTACAGAATTCGCTCAATAAGAATGTATTGGTATGTGTGAAAGGAAATAAGGAATACAGAGGAATACTGACAGGTTACGATCAGCATATGAATTTGGTATTGAAGAATGCTGAAGAATTTTCGGATAACCAGTCAAAGGGGGTATATCCGATTGTCGTGGTAAGAGGGGATAATGTTATATACATTTCCCCTTCATAAGAGGTGAATTTAGATGGGATCTGGAACACCCGCAATGGGTAAGAGGAATAAGAATCAAACGCATATTGTATGCAGGAGATGTGGTCATAAAACCTATAATGTGAGGGAGAAGAGGTGCTCCCACTGTGGATTCCCCGCACCAAGATTACGCAGGTATGCT
>CAYSIM010000089.1:1547-4460 GCA_964431165.1 uncultured Thermoplasmatales archaeon
AAAAGAAAATGAAAAATGTGGCATTGCGGGATTCAAGGTAAAGGGTAATGCCACTCCTTTTCTATATTATTCTCTGAGAGCACTTCAGCATAGAGGTCAGGAATCGGCGGGAATAGCAGTTTATAGGGATAAAATTATTACACACAGAGGCATGGGTCTTGTACACGAAATCTTTAGTAAGGAAATCCTTGATAACCTTTCATCCCAGGTGGGAATAGGGCATGTCAGGTATTCCACAGCAGGTTCATCCACCATAATGAATTCTCAGCCCATTTTTGTTCATGGTAAAGCTGGAGATATGGCAATTGCTCACAACGGTGAAATTGTCAACGCAGATGAATTAAAATCCTATCTTGAATCCCAGGGAATATCATTCAATACGGAATCAGATACGGAGGTAATAATAAGGCTATTATCATTCAATATAAGCAGGTGGGGGGGAGTGATAGACGGAATAAAGAAGACAATGTCAATGCTCTCTGGATCCTATTCCCTTGCATTGTTAATTAATGATAGACTCTTTGCCATAAGGGATCCTTTAGCCATCAGGCCTCTGGTAATAGGTAAGATAAATGGTGGCTATGGTTTTGCTTCTGAGAGCATAGCATTTGATACACTGGGCGGAGAGACCATACGGGATTTGAAACCAGGGGAAATTCTGGAGGTAAACGAAGAAATGTATCAATCTTCCATTCTTGAAACTCAGGAAAAACATACTGCTCATTGTATGTTCGAATATGTTTATTTCGCCAGGGCCGATAGCACAATAGATGGAAAAAATGTCTACCAGGTAAGGATGAATCTTGGAAGAATACTTGCCAGGGAAAGCCCTGCTGAGGCAGATGCTGTAGTTCCTGTACCAGATTCTGGCAGGGCACATGCACTCGGATATTCCCAGGAATCTGGGATACCCTTTGCGGAGGGTCTGATGAAAAACAGGTATGTGGACAGGACCTTCATATTGCCAGATCAATCAGGAAGGGTACAGGAGATACAGATAAAATTGAATCCTGTCAGGGAAATAATAAAAGACAAAAGCATAGTTCTCGTAGACGATAGTATTGTCAGGGGTAATACAATGAAGAAGATAGTAAAGCTCTTGAAGGATTCAGGTGCAAGGGAAGTGCATGTAAGAATAGGTTCTCCACCAATAGTTGCCCCATGCTATCTTGGTATAGACATGAAAACAAGGAGCCAGTTCATTGCCCATGGAAAAAAAGTTGAAGATATAAGGAAAGAAATAGGTGCTGATTCACTTTCATACTTAAGCATTAAAGGCCTTGTGGAAGCCATAGGATTCGATCAAAATGATCTTTGCCTTGGATGTTTGACAGGAATTTATCCCGTAAAGATCAAGGGAGAGAATTATAGGTGGCAGAAACAGATAGAATCATTTTGAAAATATCTTTTTGTTTTTATCTATAAAATCCTGATCAAGTTTACCTGAAAAATTGTCTATCCTGGCCGCTATTGCAATTTTTCCTGCAAGTATTCTTGCATTCTTCCCCCTATTCTTAGAATTATGCACGAATGGATGTTTGAATATCACACCATGTTTTGGTCCAGGCAGATTTTTTTTCTTTGAAATGAAGAAGGCCTTTCCTGCACCAAGAATCTGAATTCTACTTGATGGCATGCTGGATAAATTCTCTAAACCACCTGCAATTGAAAGTAATTCTGCTCCCAAAATAGGACCTGCAACCGATGTAATGTTAGGACAGCATTTTTCCATCGTTTCTTTTATAAAAGACTCTATTTTTTCTCTTAACTCTTTAAGTGAAGAGTAAACATTCCTTACGTGTTTGAATGCATCATGCACCCCCCCATCTTCCAGCATATTTCTGAGGAGTACACTTTCCTTTAAATTGTATCTGATAAAAGGCCTGTATATCTGATACCAGTCCTCCATATGCATCTTATAGACATTTTCCACCTTTTCCAGATCCTTCCATGCTTCAATTGCCAATAGTTCATCCTTCACCATAGATTCCAGCGATTTTCTTCCATATATTATTAAAGCGATACGCAGTTTTTCATCGGCAATTCCCGGTTTAAATGTAATATCTGGACCAAACCTTGAATAAAATTCACCCAGAAAGGAGAAGTCACCCCTTTCTATCATCATGAAAATTTCAGCGAGCTTTTCCGGATCATCTGGAAAATCTAATGATTGAATCTCAGAGTTGGATTTACCAACGGCCCTGTTCCAGGATAATTCTATCATATTCATTCATATACTTTACGGGATAAAAAATTTTTTATTTTTTCCATGTCCTGGGATATTTTCCCCTTTCTACTATTACTGTTTCCATTTTAACAAAGGGATCCTTGGAGGAAAGATCAAGATCCCCCATCACCTTTCCGATTCCTACCAATTCACCATCCATGGTAATAACTGCAACATATGAATTTTTGAATAAATTTCCCTCCACCCTTTCCACCCCTGCAGAATAGAGAGGTGCACCGTTGGCTATGGCTTCCACCGCCGTTTCCTTAACTATTATCCTGGGTAAAAAATTAACCAACTCCCTGCCCGGGTGAAGAATATTTTTTAAATAAGAATCATTACCATTCCTGAAGAATTCAACCGCATCCTTCAGATCCTGAAGTGTGATTGCCTGATCCTCAGCTATACTTCCAGTTCTGATCCTTCTCAATTCTACCATATTACCTCCCGTTCCTATGGCATCACCGAGATCCACGCATAGCGTTCTGATGTATGTTCCAGATTCCGTTGAAACCCTGAATAATATATTCCTATTTTCTATTTCAAGAATCTCAAGCGAATATATCTTTCTCTTTCTTAATTTCCTTGAAACTGCGGCCCTTACGGGTACCATCTGGTAAATTTCTCCCCTGAACTCCGAAAAAACTTCCCTGATCCTTTTTTCTTCCGCTTCGCCATGCAGGTAC
>CAYSIM010000090.1:0-3198 GCA_964431165.1 uncultured Thermoplasmatales archaeon
CGGATAGTTCGTTTGTAATAGCTACCACAGGTCCCTTGGGTGAAACCGGGGGGTATTCCTGTTTTATTCCATGCCTGGGATAAACGAATCCTATGATTTTTCTGTCTATTTTTTCAAGGAGATAAGGAGAAACGAAACCACCCCTGTTATAGCGAACATCGATTAATAGAGCATCCCTATCCACCTCTTCCTGGTAATTTTTGTAAAACTCCGAGAAACCGAAATGCATCATGTCAGGTATATGAACATAACCCACCCTACCATTGGTTCTTTCATGAACATATTTTTTATTTCTTTCAACCCAGTCCCTGTAGATCAGTAATGATTCATCAGGTATTGTTTTAATGTTATACATGAATTTACCATCCTTTCTTTCCACAGTGATTGCCACGGTATCACTTGCCATATTTGTTAATATTTTTCCTGGTGGATTTTTTTCGTCAAGATCAATTCCATTTATTGAAATTATTTTATCCCCTTCCAATATTTGAACTCCTGGAGAAATAAGTGGCGATCTTTCCTCCAGCCTTCCCCTGTAGATTCTTTTTATTATGTAACCGTTGTTGTATTCTATTTCCGCTCCAAGATAACCTCTTGTTTCAAGAGGTGAATTGAAATAATCACCCAGATATTCATATGAGTGGGAGGTACCGAGTTCACCCTGCATTTCCCAGATAAGATCAGAAAGTTCAGATCTTGTTGAAACATTTTCAAGTAGACGATAATATTTTTCAAATATCTTATCCCAGGGAATATTTTCATCTCTCCAGTAGTTTTCTCTCATCATCATCCAGGCCTCCTGAAACATCTGTTTAAATTCTTCCCTGGGTGATGTGCAAAGCTTAATTCTTCTCAGATCTACTATACCGGATTCCCTCCCGGGCTGTGTTGATTTCATTTCCTGTTTTTGCGTAGAATCCACAATCCTAAACAAATCTTTATACATGTATGCTATTTTTTTCCTGTCCGGTGAAACTTTATACGTTGAGGCCTTCTCGACAAGTAATTCATCCTTCTTATCATTTATGATGTAATGATGGATCTCTCCTACATTCTCCTCTTCCATGGAGAGTGGCGTGGAGAGATAAACAATGCCATCCTTTACACCGCTAAGGGAGACGTATCTTCCCTCCTTGATGGGAAAAGGAATTACCCTTTCGGAAATACCTTCAAGGTCTATTCCAAAATCCTTCACCTCTTCTTCCATTTTAGATATGAATGGGTCCTTGAAATCTTTTTTCAATGTTACAAGGAATATTTTAGAAGGATTAGGAAATGCAAGAGAAGATAAACCAGGATCATCAATTGCTCTGTAGCTGGATACCGAAATGAAATACAGGTATCTTCCATGGGGATCGAAGGAAGGCGAATAATCAAACCTGTAGGTACTCTCTATATCAGAAAACTCTCCGGTATCGATATTTCTAATCCTTATTTTTGTCCTATTGTTCCCTGTACCTATGGAATAAGCTATCCATTTGCCATCGGGTGAGAAATCCAGGTAAGAAACAGGTTCTGTTTTAGATTCATCAATTTTTTTGAATTCGCCGGATTCCAAATCAAGGATGTAAAGTTCTAGCCTACCTGTGGAAATAATTAATTTTTTTCCATCGATGGATGGCCATAAATTAAGGATTAATCCAAGATCCCTCTCAAATTTTTTAATTATTTTACCATTTTCAAGCAATACTACATTTTCTCTTCCTTCGGAATTGAGAACGCCCACATATTTACTATCCTTTATGTAATTTCCATGGAGCAACCTGATATGGGAGGAAACAATCACAGGTCCACCGAAGCTTTCCATATGGAAAAATTTGCCACGTGCAGTGAAAAGGACCTTTTCGCCATTTTCCCCGAGGGAAAAGGTCTCAATTTTTTCATGAACATTTTCTAAAAACCTTTCGTGCATTAATCTTTTTACACCATAAACTTCTATATCCAACTTCTTAACTTTTTCTTTCAGTACATACAATTCACCAGCCATCTGGAATATGATGTTCTTTCCATCAGTGCTTGCATGTCTTGCATAATATTCGCCATTATCGGTCATTCTTACGATGTTATCACCATCAAGGCAGTATATTCTCCCTATGCCTTCATGATCTGAAATGAAACAAATTCTGTCATTCACTACCATCGGGCTTCCTATATTTCCATTTAAATTTTCCAGTATCCTTTCAAACTTCTTTCCATCCCTTGATACCCAGAGTTGCCCTACGGTCCCACCCCTGTACCTTTTCCATCTTGCTGGATCACCAGTATTCCTCCCAAGGAGTATGAAATCTTTACCAAATCCTATGTAAGAAGCATTCCCGTAGGGAAGTTTCTCCATATTGCTTCCATCTGGATTTATCCTATATATCTCCTGGTAATAGTTTAAAGGGGATGAATGTGATGATGCGAAATAAATCTTACCTCCATACCATCCTATCACCCTTATATCCCTGCTTCCCAGGTAGGTAATCCTCTTTACAATATTTTTTTCTTCAGAGTAAATAAAAATATCCCCCTGCGGTTTAATTTCCTCCCTACCCATACTCCTGAATACGGAAAATGCTACGTATTTTCCATTGCAAGAAAATTTGGGAAATTTTACTATTCCCAGGCCCTCGGTGATCCTCTTCAATGAACCATCATAAATCCAGAGATCATCCTCTGTAACAAAAGCAGTACTTTCACCATGGATATCTGGGTACATGAGATAATGGCCCATATAACAGGTAATGCATTTTACATAAATAAAGAATTGCGAAAAAAATTAATTATGTTTTAATAAATATAAGAAAATATGATAGACATAGTTAATCTGATGAACGAAGCCTTTATTCCAATGGTGATGATAACAGGAGTAGCACTGTTAATACTTGGAATAAACGAAAGGTTCTCAAGGGTACTGGATAGAATAAGAACTATCCACAGGGATATATTGCTGGGTGAAATTAAAAATGAAAATGCATTGAAATCTTACAGAAAACAGATGAATACACTTCTTTTCATGGCAAAGATTCTCAGAAATGCCATGCTTTCTATGTACTTTTCAGTATTTTTTGCAGTTGTTTCAAGTATAGCCATAATAATTTCTTTTCTTTCAGGTTATCAACTGGGATAATTATGCTAGTTTCAATGATTTTTTCCTTGGTTTCACTATTCCTTGGAGCAATTTTCGTGCTTTTACATATCATATTTTCCCTTAAG
>CAYSIM010000090.1:3208-4302 GCA_964431165.1 uncultured Thermoplasmatales archaeon
CAATAGAACTGGATGTAAAAACAATCTGAAAAATTTTTTATCCCTCATTTTACATGGTGTATTATGAATTTAAAAAAATCCATAGGTTTAATGATAGCAATCCTTGTCCTTATAATTTCCTTTTTGATTTTCCTTAGTCTTTCCTTGATTTATGGAAGAGCTTCACTTATTTACATTGGAATATTATCCATAGTTTTCTCCGGCGTCTCATACCTTATGCATGCATTCATAGGGAATAGAAAATTTGTGAATTTATTTATATCAGGTTATTATTTCCTTGGTATCTTGCTACTTTTGATATATACGACCATAATATCGTTTAATTTAAATGGCTTAATAATTCTGCTCATATTCATTCTTTTCTCTTTCATTCTCATATACTGGAGAATTACATTAAAGGAGTAATATTTATTTTGTTTATTAACATATACATTTTTATGATACCTATACCTGAAAATGAAAAAATACTTAATTTTTCACCTGGCTCAGAAGAGAGGGAAAGGGTAAGAGAAGAGATGGAAAGGATACTAAATGATTACAAAGAAATACCACTTGTAATAGGTGGTAAAAAAATAAAAACAGATGAATCGAGGGAATGTACACTTCCCCATGATAAGAAGAAATCCATAGGAAAATACCACAAGGCTTCCAAAGAACAGGCGGATATGGCTATAGAAAATGCACTGGAAGCAAGGGAAAAATGGATGGATATGCCATGGGAACACAGGATCTCCATTTTTCTTAAGGCGGCTGAACTTCTTTCAAAAAAATACAGATATAGGGCCGATGCAATAGTTATGCTGGTTCATTCAAAGAATCCTTACCAGGCTGAAATAGACATAGCTGAGCTAATAGATTTCTGGAGATTCAATGCGTATTATGCCATGAAGATCATTGAAGAACAACCATTTTCACCCGAAGGTACACTTAACAGGATGGATTATAGACCTTTAGAGGGTTTTGTTTTTGCCATTCCACCTTTCAATTTTCTTTCAATAGATGGAAATCTTCCCACAGCCCCTGCGATGATGGGTAATGTGGTTATATGGAAACCACCTTCTTCAGTGGTATATTCAAATTACTTCATAATGGAA
>CAYSIM010000091.1:0-2208 GCA_964431165.1 uncultured Thermoplasmatales archaeon
AATCTGTAAGAGTTCCTATTTGATTTGGCTTGAGCAATATGGCATTTGCTGCGTTCATTTCTACACCCTTCTTTAACCTTTCATAATTTGTAACGAATAGATCATCACCCACTATCAAACATCTGGATCCCACGAGCTCTGTCAACCTCGCAAAACCCTCGTAATCATTTTCTTCAAGTGGATCTTCCACTATGTAAAGACCGTATTTTTCTACAAGATTTGCCACATATTCTATCTGCTCATCCCTCGTGAGTTCCTTATCCTTGTATTTATACTTTCCATTTACAAAGAATGATGATGATGCAAAGTCCACTGCAGGATATATTTTGTAGCCTGTGGAAGATCTGAATTCATCTATTACATTCACAAGGATCTGGAAAGCCTCTTCATCACCTATGGAAGCTACCCAGGCCTTTTCATCCCCCATACCTATGGAAATCCCCGGCAATTTCTCTTTCAATTTTTTTCCTATTGCTTTATGTATTTCAGCATTGGTGAAAATAGAATCTCTTACGCTATTGGCCATTGTAACTACGAGGAATTCCTGTATCGTTGTACCATTTATTGCGTGCTTACCACCACCTATTACATTACCCAGGGGATAGGGTATCCTGGATGCATTAATACCGCCTATATACCTGTAAAGTGGAATTCCAAGAAAATCTGATCCTGCCTTTGCAGCTGCGATGGATGTGGCAATGGCCACATTACCACCTATATTGGAAAAATTTTCAGTACCATCTATCTCATGGAGAAGCGCATCTATGGATTTCTGATCAAGTACATCCACACCTATTAGTTCAGGCATCACCTTTTCCCTGAATACCCTTATGGCTTCATCCACACCCTTTGCAGGATAATCCCTCACCTCATGTGAACCTTTACTCGCACCAGCAGGTGCAATTGCACTGCCAAATGCACCTGAAATTGTGACTATATCCACCTCTACAGTAGCATTTCCCCTTGAATCAAGGATTTTCCTGATACTGACATTATCTATAATACTCATGCTTTCACCTTATGTTTATCATTTATTTAAATTCTTTTTATGTTTTATCGCTGCCTGCGCTGCGGCCAGCCTTGCTATAGGTATCCTGTATGGGGATGCCGATACATAGTCCAGACCAATTATATGGCAGAACTCTATTGAGGAGGGTTCACCGCCGTGTTCACCACATATACCCAATTCTAGATTTGGATTGCCTTTCCTTCCCTTTTCCTTTGCTATCCTCATAAGTTCACCCACACCTTCTCTATCCAGTATTTCGAAGGGATTGTTCCCGAGTACTCCCAATTCAAGATATTTGTTCATGAATATGGCTTCCACATCATCCCTGCTGAATCCAAATGTCATCTGGGTGAGATCGTTTGTTCCAAAGGAGAAGAAGTCCACATGCTTTGCTATTTTATCCGCCACAAGGGCACCCCTGGGCACCTCTAGCATGGTTCCAAACATGTATTTTATCCTTCCCTTCGATTCCTCCTCCGCTATAGGGATTAATCTTTCCCTAAGTATTTTTATTTCACCTTCAATTCCCACCAGGGGTATCATAATTTCGGGTATTACGTTCTTACCTTCCTCCTTTACCTTCACAGCTGCCCTGATAATTGCCCTTACCTGCATTTCATATATCTCTGGATAAATTATGCCTACCCTGCAGCCCCTGAATCCTATCATTGGGTTGAATTCCTCGAGGGCCATCACCACCTTTAACAATTTTTCTTTTTCATTGAGCTCTTCAATTACGGCGTCCATTTCCTTCAGGGATTTTGATTCCTTCAGCTTCATCTTAAGTTCATTTATTTCATTAACAAGTTCCAGGTGTTTAGGAAGGAATTCATGTAGCGGAGGATCTAGGAGCCTTATTATTACTGGGAAACCATCCATTATCCTGAAGAATTCTATGAAATCCTTTGTCTGCATTTCAAGGAGTTTATTGAGGTACTCCACCCTTTCTTCCCTTGTTTTGCTCATTATCATTGCCTGCATTATTGGTAGTCTGTCTGCACCCAGAAACATCCTCTCTGTCCTGGCGAGTCCAATACCCTCTGCACCGAACTGCCTGGCAATTGTAGCTTCTTCAGGAGTATTTGCATTTGCCCTTACACCCAGTATCCTTACCTCATCGCAGTACTCCATGAATTCCTTCAATTCCGGAGAGAGACCTGGAACTGAAACGGATACAGCGCCAAGATACACGGAGCCTG
>CAYSIM010000091.1:2283-4302 GCA_964431165.1 uncultured Thermoplasmatales archaeon
CGCTTCCTACCACTGCAGGCTTTCCCATGGCCCTGGCCACTACAGCAGCATGGGAAGTCATGCCTCCCCTTGATGTCAACACACCCTGTGCCACGGCAATTCCATGGACATCATCTGCCATTGTTTCTGGCCTTACAAGGATTACCTTTTCACCTTTCTGTGATAATGAAACGGCTGTATCAGGATCAAAGACTACCTTGCCTATACCTGCCCCGGGTGATGCGGCCAGACCCTTTGCAATCAATGTTTTTTTAGCTTTTTCATCTACCTGGGGATGTAGGAGCTGATCCACCTGGTATGGATCTACGCGCATTATCATTTCTTCCTTGTCTATTATACCCTCCTTGTAGAAATCCACGGCAATTTTCACCGCTGCCTGAGCATTTCTCTTTGCACTCCTTGTTTGAAGAAGGTAAAATTTTCTCTTTTCTATTGTAAATTCTATGTCCTGTACATCTTTGTAATGCTTTTCAAGTATCTCTGCACTCCTTACCAGTTCCCTGTATGCCTCAGGAATTTCCTTTTCCATTTCCTGGATTGGCTTTGGTGTCCTGATTCCTGCCACAACATCCTCACCCTGGGCATTGGTGAGGTATTCACCGAACAAAACCTTTTCACCCGTGCTTGGATTCCTTGTGAATGCAACACCAGTTGCAGAATCTGGTCCCATATTACCAAAAACCATCATTACAATGCTCACAGCAGTACCCAGATCTTCCGGTATGTTGTTCAGCTTTCTATATACCTTTGCCCTTTCATTGTTCCAGGATTCAAAAACGGCCCTTATGGAAAGTTCCAGCTGCTTATATGGATCCTGAGGGAAATCCTTACCATTATCCTTTATTATTTTTTTGAATATGTTTACCAGTTCCTTCAATGCTTCAGTATTAAGGTCAACATCATTTTTCGCTCCATATTTTTTCTTCAATTCATCCATGGCTTTTTCAAAATTTTCAGCAGGTACATTTAAAACTATTTTACCGTACATCTGTATTAATCTTCTGTAAGAATCGTAGGCAAAACGATCATTATTTGTTTTTCTGGCCAGCCCTACAACAGTGTTATCATTTAAGCCAACATTAAGAACAGTGTCCATCATTCCTGGCATTGAGACAGGTGCACCAGACCTGACTGAAACTAAAAGCGGATTGGATGCATCCCCAAAAATTTTTCCCGATTTTTTCTCAAGCTTCTTCATTGCATCAATTACCTGATCCCAGAGATTTTCTGGAAAATTTCCTGTTCTTATATATACCTTGCAGGCATCCGTTGTTATTGTAAAACCAGGGGGAACGGGTAATCCTATATTTGTCATCTCTGATAGACCTGCACCCTTACCTCCAAGAAGATCCTTCATATCCTTGTTACCTTCTTCGAAAAAGTAGATATATTTCATTAATTACCACCTAATTGGATATATTACATAATTATAGAAATATTTTTTCTTTAAAGGAAATTTAATTAAAATGTTAAATTCAATACATATTTTCAATCCTGCTGTTATTCAAAAAATAATATATATGGAATACCTCTTTTCATTTAAATGCTTTTGAATCAATACTGATATCTTCATATATTGTGAAGAATTAAATTATTTACATTTCAGATCTTATTTCCTTGTAAACATTTTTATTATAAATTATCATTAATTATGTTATGATTTCATTCTTACCGAAGGAAATGGATGATTTCAGGATGAAGGTGAGAAAATTCTGTGAATCAACACTTGAAAAGAATGCTGCTAGATGGGATGAAAATGAGGAATTTCCCATGGAATCTTTGAAGGCACTTGCAGAGGGAGGACTTCTATCCATAGGCATTCCAGAAGAATACGGCGGGACGGATCCAAGCAAATTAAAGGAGTTAATAGTAACGGAAGAAATAGGTAGGGTGGATCCTAACACTGCCATACAGATGGAAATAAAAAGCCTATACGAAAATACAATTTTACTCTTTGGAAGTGAAGAGCATAAAAAAACACTCAGGGAAATTGTACAGGCAAAGAAAATACCGGCTTTT
>CAYSIM010000092.1:0-4242 GCA_964431165.1 uncultured Thermoplasmatales archaeon
AGCCTAATACCATATTATGATGAAATAGAAAGAATAGCCTATGAAAGTGGGCCATTCTATGTTAGGCTCTCAAGGGAGAAGGTGCCTACAATCCTTGAATCCATGGAGTTCAATATTGGTAAAGGTCTGGTGGTGGAGGAAGGAGAAGATATTACAATTGTTTCAACGGGTATAATGCTAGGAAAGGTAATGGAAGCATATGCTGATATCAAGAAATCTGGAATAAGTGCAGCTATAATACATATGCCAACGCTTAAGCCTATTGACAGGGATCTTATATTAAAATATGCAAAGAAAACAGGTAGATTAATTACAGTGGAAGAACATACAATCTATAATGGATTGGGATCCAGGGTAGCTGAGGTAATTTCTGAATATGGAATGGCCAGGCTTCTAAGAATGGGTATAAATGATACATTTGGTGAAAGCGGTCCTGGATGGGAACTTCTCGATAAATATGGTCTTGGCGCAAAAAATATATTCCAAAAAGCTATTTCAATGGTGAGAGTATGAAAATTTTTTTAGATACAGCCAATATTGATGAAATAAGGAAAGCACTTGATATTGGTCTTTTAGATGGAGTAACTACCAACCCTACATTAATATCAAAGGAAGCGCATAGGGGGACATTCAAGGAAATAGTGGAAAAAATATTAAAGGAGGTACCAGGCCCTGTGAGCCTTGAGGTAACTTCTTTGAATTATGAACTTATGATTAAAGAAGCGGAGGAACTCGCCTCTTTAGGAAAAAATACTGTAATAAAGATACCCCTTACCATGGATGGTCTGAAAGCAATCAAAACATTAACAAAAAAAGGAATAAAGACAAATGCTACCCTAGTATTCAATGGAAATCAGGGTTTGCTTGCAGCAAAAGCCGGTGCTACATATGTTTCTCCATTTGTGGGAAGGCTGGATGACATAGGTGAATATGGGATGAGTGTGGTGGAAGATCTTAAAAAAATATTCACCAACTACGGTTACAGGACAGAGATAATAGTGGCAAGTGTAAGACATCCAATACATGTTTACGAGGCAGCGCTTATTGGGGCTGATATTGTCACAATGCCATACCAGGTACTGGAGAAGCTTGTTTCGCATCCTAAAACGGATGAGGGTATCCAGAGATTTTTAGAGGACTGGAAAAAGGTTAGACAATAAATATTGAAGGCTTACAAGGAAGTGCCATTCTCTTTTTATTACCTGGATCCTCATTTGAATCCAGAATTATTTCGCAGTTGAGTTCCCTTTCCATATAGGCCCTTGAATTTTCTATTATTTCCCTCTCATTTTCAGGACAGCGTCTGTCAAAAATTCTTTGATTAATTATCTGTTTAACTAAATTCATTTCAATTTTATCCCTGGCCTCCCTGAATGCCCTATTTTTATCTTCCTTTACCAAGTTCACCAAATATCTTACCCTTTCATTTGCTGTATATATGTAAATTTTTTTAGGATTTATGCCTGAAACCTTTATAATGTTCCTTATGTCCTCCAGTATATTTTCTATATAGTTTACCTTATCTATAATGGAAAAATCCACAGGTCCAGGTTCTGGATATTTTTCAAGGGAAATGAAATTCCCATGTCCAAGCCTGTGCCAGTATTCCTCTGCTATATGGGGCATAACAGGGGCAATAGCCTTAAGCCAGTCTTCCAAAATTTTAGAAATGATAATTTTTCTCCTTTCTTCATTTTCCCTTTTTTCATAATATTTAATATCATTCATAAAATTGAAAAATATCTCTATCATGGCATCCCTGAATCTATATCTTTCCATATAATCCCTGCAATTCTTCAATCTCATCTTGAACATATTTATGAGATAAAGATCATTGTCATTCATCTCAATGTTTAAATTTTTATCTAAAGATTCATCAAGTATTTCCTGGAATTTCTCCAGTTTTTTTTGCAGAGACTTTACTTCCACTTCCTTCCAGTCGAGTAACGTATCAAAATCTGCATTTGTGATTATGTAAAGCCTGAAAAGATCTGCAGTATATTTTTCCGTAATTATTGCTAAAGGTATAACATTTCCTTTGGATTTGGACATTTTTGCACCTTCGCTAATTAGCATTCCCAGCACCATTATACCTTTTGGTAAGTGTGTGTCATTGAATATTGCTGTATGATGGAATAGATAGAATGTAAAATGGTTGCTAAGATGAGCCACAGAAGATACCCTAAGATCTACAGGATACCAGTAAGTAAAGGCATCTCTTATTATAGAGAATCTATCACATCCTTCAAATTGTTTTCCAAGAAAAACATAATCGAAGAATCTTTCATCCAGATCTTCTGGAGAAAGGGCCATTTGCCTTATAATATCTATTATTGTATAAAAAGCCGTATAAATTGTGCTATCAGAAAGGGACTCTATTATCCATCCCTCCTCGAAAGGAAATTTTGTTCCAAGACCCCTTCTCCTAACACAAGGCCTTTCCCTAAGCCAGTCAACAGTTTCGTGGAACTGTTTTGCAAAAGAAGGAGGTAAAAATTCCATTGAATCTATGAGTCTGTGTGTCTTCTTCTTCCATTCTTCATTGGAATAATCAAGGAACCACTGACCCTTAACTACAGCCACAATCACCTTATTACCAGATCTTGTTACAGCCTTTCTGGAAGTTTCATAAAAACGAATGGCAAATCTTGATGAAAGCATCCATTCCTTTACTTCATCCTTTATCTGCAATACCTTTTTTCCTGAGAATTGTAAAGCATTTTCCCTCATGATCCCGTGGTAAAATTCTATTTTGTATATTTCCTCGGAAATACGCTCAAGTTCTTTATCAGATTGATCCTTTATGCCATTTTTTTCAACAATATCTTTTGCGGGTAGATCTGAAAAGTTTTCCACCTTGATCACGGGTATTGGTTTTATTTTATTTTCCCAGAAATTTAAATCCCTAAGGGCCACATAATCGTATGGTGCATGTGCAGGAACGGATTTCACAAAACCTGTAGCATTATCTGGATCAACAAACTTAGCAGGCAAAATTGGAATTTCTCTTCCAAAAACAGGTTCTTTTGCAAATTTATAGAGAAAATAATTTCCTTTATACGTTTCAACAAGTGAAATTTCGTATAATTGATATCTGAGTTTTTCAAAAGCTTCCTTACTTACATAGAAAAATTCGTCAATATATTTCATTTTGACATATTCCCCATCAGGATTTATCCAAAGGTTGGTGACTCCGAAAATTGTTTCAGGTCTCAAGGTACCTGTAAGTATATAACCATCCTCAAATCTGAACTTTACAGCAGTGTATTCGATTATGGATACTTTATCAGTATCGCCATCTTTTATGTCATCTTCTCCCACAGGATTTCCATCTGCTATGCTGAATGTAATGGGATAATCGCCTTTTTTCAAGTACCCCATTTCAAATAACTTCTTATATTGCCATTCTACAAATTTATTGTAATATGCTTCTGCTGTATGGAATTTTTTTCTCCAGTCTATAGAATAACCTATTGATTCAAAATCCTTCTGTATTTTATCTGAAAAATAAAGAGCTATTTTTTCCGGATCTTTGAAATTGTCCAATATTTCTTCTATTTTCTTTCCATCATTTTCATAAAGTGAAAGGTAAGATCTATAAAGATCAATCATTTCCTCATTTCCATTCCTTATGGAATCTGCTATGGCAAGAATTGGTGTTCCAGTTACATGAAAAGCCATTGGGAATAGAACATTGTATCCCTGCATTCTCTTGAATCTCGCCACAACATCCCCAAAGGTATAAGCCCTTCCATGCCCTATATGAAGAGGTCCATTTGCATATGGATATGGCACTGTCACAAAAAATTTTCTACCTTCCCTTTCAGGTTCAAACACATGTTTTTCTTTCCATAGATTTTGCCATTTTTTTTCGATGGCTGAATTCATTATCGGATTGTATTGCTCTATATAATAAATATTTTTCTTCAGGTGTTGTAGAAATCCTATCCGATATTCCTACTTGGCATCATTAAATCCCCATATTTGGAATGGCTCATCGCATCTCATGATGGTTCTTAGAAGATTAGTTCATATTTACTCTGAAACCATAATTTCTGGAGAGCATTAAATTCTTAATTTTTTTGCATACCTTTTCTTTATTAATCTTTTGGGTTTGATTTAACAAGTGCCTCATTGATCATTTTTAGGTAATAAAAGAATGGTATGCCATATTTTAATGAGCAATGGATCCTTTTATGAAAATGAAAACTTTGTGTAAATTGTTTTTTAAAATAATTACAA
>CAYSIM010000093.1:0-4218 GCA_964431165.1 uncultured Thermoplasmatales archaeon
GGGTGTAGTTGGTCCAAAGGCACTTACCGTGATGGAGAAAAACCCACCCCTTTCATTCTTCTCGGACTTAAGAAAATGGCAGGGAGTCTTCAAGAATATGCTCGAACTTAAGCCCGGTTACTTCGGAACACCAAATGTAAATTTAATAACTGCCCTTAACGTTAGCCTAACTGATATATTAAATGAAGGCATGGAAAAAAGAATAAAGAGGCATGAAATAGTTGCAGAGAGCTTCAGGGCAGCAATAAATGCTTTAGGCCTTAAAATGATACCAAATGGTTACTATGCAAATACATTATCTGTACAATATCTACCTGAAAATGTTAAGCAGGTACAGTTCCTGCAGGATGCAGAAAGATTTGGTGCTGTGTTTGCAGGGGGATTGATACCGGAAATAAAGGAGAAATATTTCAGGATTGGCCATATGGGAGCAGTAAGTTCCTCAGAGGTAATGATTTCAGTAGGTGCAATTGAGAGAGCATTAAAGAAAAATGGTCATAAATTAGGTACAGGCTTATCTGCTGCACAGGAAGTTTTAGCAAAGTATGACTTTGGTATACCATTTTAAAATAAATTTAAATAAAACAAATTATTTTTTTATTTTATGAAACTGTTTGTTTTAGGATTAATAATCCTCATATCAATTACACCATCAATTTCTTTAGTCGGGGCACAGGAAAACACACCACCCTGGTTCTTTCAAAACGCCTATTTAAATTATACAAATGTAATTATTCATAATTCTTCACAGCAAAAGATTGTAAATGTCACATATAAAATAATTTCAATAAACGGAATAAATTTTACATACCAGGTAAAGCCTGGTGGGCTGTCAAATACAAATTTTACTGTAAATGCAGATTTGCATAATGTAAATGGATTCCCTGCACTGAATTATACAGATTTGCAGCTTCTTAATAAGGGTAATGCATCCTTTATCAACATTATTCATATTCCCTGGACTTTTACAAATATTACGGTAAAACCTGGAATAATGTCTTATACAGGTGAGGGAATTGTTTCTTCGGATATGGTGGTAGTTAAAATTTCTTCAACAATAATAAAAAATATTACAGAAACTACATATATGAATTATTCAACATATTCAGGGGTACTTTTAAACATGAAAATAAAATATGGGAACGAAACAAAGTACGTTAGTAATTTAGTTTCAACAAATGTGCCTCTGGGTATACTTACATGGCCACAGGTTATTGCTGAGGCTACCGCATTTATAATAATAGTAATACTGATCGTATATTTTATAAGAAGATACAGAAAAACTTATCACTGAAGAATTTCAAGTGCATCATAAACCTCTGCCATTTTAGTTCGCGAAAGATTTGATAAACAGATGGGACACCAAACAAGAACCCTTCTTTTTCCTGTGGAAAGAAGTTCCTCCATTCTGGATCTTGCTATGGCGGTGGCAAGTCTTGGAGAGATCAATTCGATGGGCCCTCCACAGCAACCCGTTTCCTTCCCAGAATGTGGAGGTTTAGAGGCATTATTTTCAATGGTGATATTGAGATACCTGTTTAAATAACAGGATTCATGATCAACAAAATCACCCATATTTGAAGGTTTAAGGAATTCCGAATAATGTTTCACATTGACCCCGAAATTAGGATCTATATTTTTGTAAACGACCTTCAAAGCATAAGTGGTGTGCGGATCCAGAGTGATAAGATTTTTTGAACCTATAATTGAAATCATTTTCTTAGCATAATCATCGAAATATTTGCTTCCCATTTCATAGAAAATTATTCCTGTATAATAATCGATTGAAAAATCGTATCCTATGTCCACATAATTTCTCAGCTTATTATAAGCATTTACAACAATTCTAAAATACCTTTCCTTTTCCTTGGGTTTCACAACGTTCCATAACAATCTTTTAACTGCAGGATAAATATTAAAAAATTTTTCTTCCAGTGGTTCAAGCCTTTCCATTATATTTCTAAGCGCTTCAAGATAGGGAGTAATCTGGTAAAGCTGACCTGTAAATAGTAGGTAATCATGATCTTTTGAATCTTGAATTATTCTTTCTCTCTTTATACCTAGAGGCATAAGATCCTCCATAGCATCTTTGGCTATGTAATCTATGAAATCACCAAGGTCCATAATATATGTACAGTAATTGATTAAATAAATTTTTTTCATAGTAGACAAGGAAAAAATATTATTAGGTTTGAACATTAAAGGAAATTATGCAAAAAATAAGTGATCTATTTAACGAGAAATTCTTAGAAAAAGAGATTGAAACAAGAGGCTGGATATACAGATGGAGAGAGAGTGGAAAAATAATATTTGTGGTAATCAGGGATTCCACAGGAATAATACAGGTGACGGTTTCAAGGGAACATGTAAGTGAAGATGATTTTAAAAATGCAAAATCTGCAGGAATTGAAAGTTCTGTAATAGTGGCAGGAATACTTAGAAAGGATGAAAGAGCGCCCGGTGGTTTTGAAATTCTTGCAAAAAAATTTCAAATCGTAGGTCTAAGTCTGAATTTTCCAATTACTAAAGACAAGAGTGATGAATTTTTACTAGACATGAGGCATCTATGGCTGAGATCAAGGGAAATGACTGCAATACTCAAGATTAGATCAACAGTATTTGAAATGTTGCATGAATTCTTCAGAAAGGAGGGATATTATGAAGTACAGGCACCTATGTTCGTTAGTTCCGCTGTAGAAGGTGGCTCAACTCTTTTTGAAGTACCTTACTTTGGAAGAAAGGCTTACTTGACACAAAGTTCACAGTTCTATCTTGAGACATTTATTTTTTCTTTGGAAAATGTTTATACTGTGGCACCGAGTTTTAGGGCTGAAAAATCAAGAACAAGGAGACATCTTACTGAATTCTGGCATCTTGAAGCAGAAGCAGCCTGGGTAGGAAACGATGAAATGATGAAAATTGAAGAAAAAATGATAATGTATGTAATTGAGGGTGTATTGAATAAAAACAAAGATGAGCTTCTTTTCTTGAAAAGAGATATTTCAAAATTGGAAGCTCTAAAGCTACCATTCAATAGAATGGAATATAGCGAGGTAATAAAATTGGGTAAGGATGTTGGTCTGGATATAGATTATGGTTCTGATCTAGGTGCGGATGAAGAATATGCCATTACACAGAAATTCGAAAAACCAACATTTGTTATACATTTTCCAAAAGAGATTAAACCATTTTATCACAGGCCAGATCCAGAAAATCCTGCGGTTGTGCTCAACCATGATCTTCTCGCACCAGAAGGTTACGGAGAGATTATTGGCGGAGGCGAAAGAATATGGGAACTGGAAGTAATTCTAAGGAGAATAAAAGAGGAAAACCTCAATCCTGAGGATTATTCCTGGTATATAGATCTTAGGAAGTATGGTTCCGTTCCCCACTCAGGATTTGGCCTAGGGATAGATAGATTAGTTTGGTGGATAGGAGGTCTGGAACACATAAAGTACGCTGTGCCATATCCAAGAAATGTAAGGAGGCTGATACCTTGAGGGAATATTCAGTGAAGAAAAACCATCCAATTGATGAAAAAAAACTTGAGAAACTTATGATGGATGAATTTGGTAACGTGAAGAAAGAGGGGGATTATTATATTTCATCCTTCGGTTCCCTTGATATAATAAAAGTAAAACTGGAAAAGAAAAAAATTTATGTTGAAACAAAGTCCAATGAAATGAAAGAAATGTACATGGAAACTATTTCAAAATACAATAATTTCATTGAGAAAGCCACAGGTTACAGTGCTGCAGAAAGGAAAAAAATGTTAACAAAGGTTTAGCCCGAGTGGGGTAATTTGGATTATCCTGGAGGCCTGCGGAGCCTCAGATCCGGGTTCAAATCCCGGCTCGGGCGCTTTTGCAAAAGTATGCCTAGTTATTTTGAACGATTTTTATTACGCCTTCTATGAAATAATAAAAATTTTTCCAGTCCATAAATATAATAAGCCTATAAAGGAAAAATATAGTTTTATGGATGTCTCTAATAGATTAACTCTGAATGTCTTTATAAGTTATAAGGGCAGGGCCTCACCATAATGTTATCCGTGATATTCTAAAATGATTTGTCAAATCTTTATTCCGTTTCGTCCATGGCCTCAGAAGCAATACTCAGCTATATTTTATCGGGCAAGCGTTTTCAGGCCGGGCTCTCCAACCTGCTCAACTCCGACCTCGTCACCTATGCCCCGGTTCAGCAGGATGCCCTCCCCTC
>CAYSIM010000094.1:0-2238 GCA_964431165.1 uncultured Thermoplasmatales archaeon
TTATATTCATGATCCTTGCAATTTCAGAGGAACTTACCCTGTTTTCTTTCTGTTTAATTATCCAGTTGATCTTCTTTTGCAAGAGTTTGGCCATTGAATGAATATAATCGTAAAAATGTAAATGATATTTCCCCCATATATAGGAAATTATTTCGGGATATCATAATTGAGTTTAATATAAGAAAAAAATATTAAATGTAGGAGTTTATGAATTTTTATGGAATTGAAAGAAATAGCTGAGGATAATATTCATGGATCAGAAACTTTGTCCATTGAGCTTGTCAGGGCTTGCCTTGAAAAATTTAAAGAAGGTAGAGATTTTTCTGATGATATTGAATATATAAAAAATAAAAAAAATGAAATGGTTCAGCTAATCAACATAATTGAAATAATTTCAGAATTTAAAAGTGAAAATCAATTTTATAAACTTTTACAGGATATGAGAGAATCAATTGAAAGATCAATAAAAAATACGAGGGGCATTATCAAGGGAAATATAGTTACAATTAGTTGGAGTAAATTAGTTCAAGAATCCATCATTCTCAACAGGGATAAAATAGATGAAATAAATATTCTTGAATCTAGGCCTATGAATGAAGGCTCGAGATTTGCTGAAATTCTATACGATTTAGGATTTAATGTAAAATTATACATTGACGCTTCCATTTACCATGCAATAAAAAATGAATCAATAGTAGTGGTAGGCATGGATGCCCTATTACCTGATCTCAGTCTTGTTAATAAAGTGGGAACATATTCACTTGCATTAGGATCAAGAAATAAGGGTTCTAAATTTTATTCCATAGGAACAAAATATAAAATTTCGAAAAATTTCTATAAATTCATAAATCATCCCTTTAATGAAATTTATAAGAAAAATATAAACACACAGAATTATTATTTTGATATCACAGATCCTACATTGGTGAATGGATACATAATGGATTTTGGTATTTTCGAAAATGCATCTTTTAAATTGTTGAGAGATATAGTTAATAATTTAAGGTATAACTTATTTAAAGAAATTTGAACATAAAAAAAGCCAAGGTGATGACTTTGAAGAAAGATGAAATAAAAGGGAATGAGAAAGAAGGGTTCATAAGAATAAATAAGAAAGAAGCGCTTGAATTTTTATACAGCCTATTGGATTTAGATGACTACAGTCTAATGACTGACAAAATAAAAGAGTGGAAAGAAAAAAATCTATCCAATTTTATTTTTACAGATAATTTTGAATTTGTAGAATTCAAAAAGGAAAAATTAATTTTGGAATTGGATCAGATTTTAAATTCCTATACTGTAGAAAGAAGAAAATACTATATTAAGAGATTGATTAAATCCATTAATGAATATGAAACAAACAATTTTAATGATATAAATATAAATCGCTGGAAGGATTATGATGATATCTTAACCGACAGCCTATGGATCTTTAAAAAAAGAGAGAATTCGGGTCAGCATCTTGCCTGGTACTGGGGTAATTTTATTCCCCAGATACCCTACCAGGTGATGATGAGGTATACAAAGAAAAATGAATGGATCCTGGATCCTTTCGTTGGAAGTGGGACAACGTTAATAGAATGCAGAAGGTTAGGTAGGAATGGAATAGGGATAGAACTCAATGAGAATGTGGCAGAAAAGGCTAAAAAACTCGTTGAGAAAGAAGAAAATAAATATAATGTAAAAACTGAAATCTATGTTGGTGATAGTAGAAAAATAGATATGAAAAAGATTTTATTAGAGCTTGGAATTGAAAAGTTTCAGCTTTTCATATTGCATCCACCATATCATAATATAATAAAATTCTCAGGAAATAAGAATGATCTTTCAAATGCTGAAAATTTAGATGAATTTCTCAAGATGTTTGGGGAAGTATTGGATAATATAAATCCCTATTTAGAAGAGGAAAGATATATGGTTCTTGTAATAGGCGATAAATATTCTGAAGGCGAATGGATACCACTGGGTTTTCTTACCATGGAGGAGGTAAGAAAAATAGGTTTTAGTCTAAAAAGTATAGTGGTGAAAAATTTTGAGGATACAAGAGGGAAAAGGAATCTGAATGAGTTATGGAGATACAGAGCACTGAAAAATGATTATTATGTGTTCAAGCACGAGTATATAATGATTTTTAAAAAAATTAAATAATTTTTATTTTTCTAAAGAAATTGTTATTATTTCCTTGATTGCTCTCTCCATTGTTTCCAGCTCCATTGAGGGATAATTCATTTCTCTATT
>CAYSIM010000094.1:2248-3712 GCA_964431165.1 uncultured Thermoplasmatales archaeon
GGTTAATCTGGTATGGCAAGGAAGGTGAACAAAGCCACCCCTGTACCCGTATTTTTTTGCATTTTCCATTATGGAATACATGGTAAGATTACATATATATCCGCCTGCACTAAGACTTATCTCTGCAGGAATTCCCTTTTTGTTCAAAATTTCCACTATTTTTTCAATATCTAAATTGGTGAATATTCCATCAGGACCTTTAGGTTTTATATTACTACCTCTTTCCACTTTACCTGCATTATCTGGTGTAATTGAAAACTTGTAATTTATTGCAATTTTTTCAAGCGTTATTTTGTTCCTTCCCGCTGCAAGACCAATACCTAAAACCAAATCTGGCTTGATTTTCTGAATTTTTTGATTTATTATTTTTCTTACATCGGCATATGTAACAGGCAAAATTTCGCCAGCAATACTGTATTTATCTACTGTACTTCCATTAAGTTTTTCAACGATTATCTGCGAAGGATTTTCATCAAATTTTGAAAAAGGGCCGAATCCGAATAATAGAACATTAACCATAAAAAAAGAAAGAATTATCAGGGATATAAACGTCACGTTTAAATTAAAGGATTATTTATGAAAAATTCATGAGAATAGGTCTTACCACCACTATACCCATTGAGCCAATATTTGCTGGTGGTCACATACCTACTGATCTAAATAATATATTCATTACATCTGTGAATCCGGAGGCAATGGTAGAAAAAGGCGAAATAGATGGGTTCCCTTATAATTCCTGTGCATGGATAAAAGGGCTTTATGCTGCAGCGTTAAATGGATTTGATGCTGTGGTAGGTGTAGTAAGGGGTGACTGTAGCAATACAGAATCACTTCTTGATTTTCTTTCATTTAAAGGTCTCAGGGTAATCCCTTTTTCATTTCCTTACGATAGAAATAGAAAAAAACTTGAAGAAGAGATTGAAAAATTCATGGAAATTTTGAATAGTGACAGGGAAAAACTAGGTGAAATAATAAAGGAAGTAAATAGTGCAAGAGAGCTGGCTTGGAAAATAGATGAATTGACTGTAAATGATTTTGTTAAAGGATCTGAGAATCATTATTATCTTGTGAATACTAGTGATTTTCTTGGGGATATAAAAAAATACATTTCTGAAGCAAAGAATTTCATTGAAAATATTAAGAATAGGGAGAAAATAGAATATAATATAAGACTCGGTTATATAGGCGTTCCCCCTATATTTACGGATATCTATGAATTTCTGGAAAAAAATGGAGTTCATGTTGTTTTCAATGAGGTACAGAGACAATTTTCCATGCCATTTATAGATAAGGACTGGATAGGAAAATATTTAGAATATACATATCCCTATTCTGTATACGAAAGGATAAGGGACATTAAAAATGAAATAAATAAAAGGAGAATAGAGGGTGTTATACATTATGTTCAAAGTTTCTGTCACAGACAAATAGTTGATCTAATTATAAAGGAAAGTATTGATGTAC
>CAYSIM010000094.1:3735-4214 GCA_964431165.1 uncultured Thermoplasmatales archaeon
GGAAACAGACCTGGAAAATTGGATGAAAGAACTAAAATAAGGATTGAAAGTTTTATAGATATGCTTTTGTGAGTATCCTGTACTGATCCATTCCTTCCCTGAATGATTTTATGTTTGAATCCCATGAATATTCTGGAAATTGCCTATATATTGATTCCTCTATGTCTTCTTGATCCACGGGTATCAATTCTGTAGCAAATGCTGCTCCGAGTAATACCATATTAACAGCCTGAAGGTTCTTGTGTTTTCTCGCAATCTCTACCGCATCTATTCCAACTATATTTTTTATTCCAAATTCCTTAATCTTGGACTCGATATCGGGATACTGTTCATCACCTATACTCACGGTAAATGGTATAATTCTTTCCATATTCATTATAATCTTTGTTTTTTCAGTTGCCCTTTTAAGGGCACTCAGTGTTTCCAGAGCTTCGAAGCCTATTATAAGATCTACCTTTCCTGTGGGTATAATTGGGCCA
>CAYSIM010000095.1:0-4213 GCA_964431165.1 uncultured Thermoplasmatales archaeon
AGATAATATATCTTGCACAGACTGGCAGGCTTAACAGGGTAATCTCAGATGAAGAGATAAAAATACTGCTTGCTAGATTAAGTGAAGAAAAAAGGGATATTAAAATAGAAAGGAGATGAACAAAATGGCTAGGAATAAACATGTGGCTAGGAAATTAAGGTTGATCGGGCATATGAGAACAAATAGAAGGGTTCCTGGTTGGGTAATGATAAGGACAGATAGAAAATTCATGAACCATCCCCATAGAAGGAACTGGAGAAGGAATTCGCTGAAGGTATGAGGTGATCTAATTATGGCAGAAAATGAGATAGTGATTAATATTTCTCTAAGGCGGCTGAAACTTATTTCAAGGAGAAGAAGATCTAACGTAGCGGTTAGATTGATTGAGTTGCATGTAGCAAGACATATGAAGATTCCGGTAGAGAATGTCTGGATAGATCCAAAACTAAACGAAATAATATGGAAAAGAGGTATAGAAAAACCACCTTCAAAAATTTCTGTGAAAGTGGTAAAGTATCCTGAGGAAAATACCGTTGAGGTATATGCGGCGTAGGTAAGAAACTAATGCTTCTAAAGGGTAGATTGCATAATAGTCCTTATGTCGGGGTTTTTTCAGTTACCAATGATTCCATAGCCATAATTCCGAAAGATTCTACTCTGGAAGAAGAAAAGATACTAAAAAAAGCGCTTGAAGTAGATGTTTACAGAACATTCATAGGTGGTTCGCCCTTGATTGGTAGTCTGATGGTTTTAAATTCAAAAGGTGCAGTAGTGGCGGATTTTGGTGATATTGAAGATCTAAAATTTTTGAAGGATTCTTATAACATCCTATTTATCAATGATAAAATAAATGCTGTAGGAAACGATATACTTGCAAATGACAGAGTGGCTCTCGTACATCCTGATTTTGAAAACGAAACATTAAAATATATAGGTGATGCATTGGATGTGGAAGTGGTGAAAGGTGAAATTTCCGGCCTTAAAACGGTAGGATCAGTGGCAGTGGTAACTGGGAATGCTTTGCTTGTAAATCCACAGGTGGAAGAAGATGATATAAAATACCTTGGTGAACTTTTTAAACTTCCTGTTTACATTACAACTGCAAACTTTGGATCCATTTATATAGGGGCATCTATAGTGGCAAATTCAAAGGGAGCGCTTGTTGGAGATCTGAGTACGCCCATCGAAATATTTGAAATTGAAAACGCAATTTCATTAAAGTGAGAATACCCATACTTCTGTTTCTTTTGGCAGTTCCTCTGGTTGGAATTTTCTTTCCCTGCCCATTTTTCTTATTTTAGATTTATCAAAGTAATTCAGAAAATTATCTACAGGTTCCAGTCTAAGTTTCAGACCCTTAGTAGAGAAATGCATTGGAACCACTACCTTAGGGGTGGTCTGTTTTACAATTTCATATGCCCTGGATGAGTCTATAGTATATACAGAACCCACTGGAATAAACAGAAAATCAACACCTTTTATGAAATCTATAGCATTCTTATCAGGTACTCTTCCAAGATCACCAAGGTGTACATATTTGATTCCATCCAGTTCTACCTTAAAAATTCTCACTTCACCCCTTTCTGCACCCCTATTTTCATCGTGGTATTCCTTAATGCATTCGTAGGTTAGATTTTTAAATTTACCATTGCAATCATCCCTTATTACCTTTGGAAGACCCTTTACCACATGCACTGCATTGTGATCAAAATGCTCATGTGTAATAAAAACAAAATCTGCCTTTACATCTGGAACTGGAAGACCTATGCTTTTTCCATCGTGGGGATCGAAAAGTATACTTAATGAACCTACCACTTCGAAACACGAATGCCCATGATACCTGATGGTGTTCACAAAAATTAAATAGAAGTATCTTTTATTTAAATTTTGTGTACTATAAGCCTGATGAGGATACTTTCTTTCTCCTTGATAACATTGAACCAAAAGGAAGAATAATTGAAATTGGGGCAGGTTCAGGTTTTATTTCTTTTACCCTTGCAGAAAGAGGTTATGATGTTACTGCTACCGATATAGATGATGATGCAATAAGCCACATGGAAAAATTGAAAAAAGAAAAAAGACTGAACTTACGAATTTTAAAATCTGATCTGTTTGAAAATATAGAGGGAAAATTCGATACAGTGATTTTTAACCCTCCCTATCTTCCAGGTAATATTGATGAAGATAGGACGATCTATGGAGGTAAAAATGGCCAGGAAATAATTGAAAAATTTTTACAACAGGCAGATAAATATCTTGAAAAGGGCGGTAAAATATATATTGTTCTGTCATCTTTCAATAACTTAGAAGATTTGATTAGAAATTTTCCCAAATATAAATTTAATAAAAAAGCAGAAAAAAATTTTTTCTTCCATGCAATATATTTATATGAGTTGGTAACAATATGAAAAATCTTGAAAATCTTGTAGAAGAACTCGAAAGAGAGGGGTTCATAAAGTCACAGAAAGTAAAAGAGGCAATGTTAAAAATAGATAGAAAAAATTTTGTTCCCTTTATATATAAAAATGAAGCATATCTGGACGAGCCTCTTCCCATAGGTGAGGATCAAACCATATCAGCACCGCATATGGTGGCAATTATGCTTGAACTTCTAGAAATTAAAAGTGGCATGAAAATCCTGGAAATAGGTACAGGCTCTGGATACAATGCTTGTTTAATGGAGTATCTTGCATATCCTGGAAGTGTAATTACTATTGAGAGGTTGAAATCACTTTACTATTTTTCTATGGAGAACATAAAAAGATGCCCCTATGGAGAGAATATAAAGGTAGTGCTTGGAGACGGTTCAATGGGCTATGAAGAAGAAGCTCCATTTGATAGGATAGTTGTTACATGCGGTGCACCCGAGATTCCCTCCGTACTCATTAAACAACTTTCAGATGATGGAATTTTGGTAATACCTGTAGGAGGTCATTATTTTCAGGACCTGTACAGAGTGATAAAAAGAAAAGATAGTATTATTAAGGAATTGCATGGATCGGTTGCATTCGTACCCATGGTAGGAAAATTTGGTTTTAAAGAAGAATTTTATATATAGATGTAATACCTTTAATTGGGTACAAATATGATCAGAGTAGCAATAAATGGTTTTGGAAGAATAGGGAGGCTAACTTACAGGATTGCAATGGATCATAAAAACATAGAGCTTGTTGCTGTGAATGATCTCGTTGATTCTAAAACGCTTGCGCATCTTTTAAAATATGATAGCAATTATGGAACCCTTAATGCTGATGTAAAAGCTGGAGAGAATTATTTTGAAGTAAACGGTAAAAAAACGCTCACTTTCAGTGAAAAGGACCCTTCAAAATTACCCTGGAAAGATCTTAACATAGATGTTGTGGTAGAATCCACTGGACAATTTACTGATGCACAGAAGGCTGCTGCACATTTGAATGCTGGTGCGAAAAAGGTGATAATTTCTGCTCCTGCTAAGAATGAGGATTTTACTGTAGTGCTTGGTGTAAATGAGGAAAAATACGACCCTAAAAAACATAAAATTATATCCAACGGCTCCTGCACAACAAACTGTATAACACCCATAGTAAAGGTAATTAATGATGAATTTGGGATAGAGAAATCCTTCATGAACACTGTGCATTCCGTTACCATGGATCAGAGATTACAGGATGCACCGCACAAGGATTATAGAAGAATGAGGGCCGCATCTCAATCAATAATTCCTACTTCTACAGGTGCAGCCAAATCGGTGGCGGTGGTAATTCCGGAAATGAAGGGAAAATTTGAGGCAATTTCAATGAGGGTACCAACAAGCACTGTAAGTATTGTGGATTTTGTTGCCCTGGTAAAGAGAAATGTGACAAAGGAAGAAATACTCAAAGCATTTGAAAAATATGCCAGCGGAAGAATGAAGGGTATTCTAGGCATTTCCTATGAGCCTCTTGTTTCCATCGACTTTAAGGGTACAACGTATTCAGCTGTAGTGGATGCAGAGTTGATCCAGGTAAACGGGGAAAACTTAATAAAAGTGATAGCATGGTATGATAACGAATATGGGTATGCCTGCAGGCTTGTGGACCTGCTGGAATATATCCATGAAAAAGGAATATGATGGTGTTTAAAGGTGGCCAAAGAAAAAAAGGTGGAAAATCTTGAGGATCTTCCGGGTGTAGGTCCGGCTATAGCTGAAAAGCTGAGGGATGCAGGCTTTACAGATCTTATTACTCTGGCAGTG
>CAYSIM010000096.1:0-1447 GCA_964431165.1 uncultured Thermoplasmatales archaeon
GAAAAATTCCTTACGGCCTGGTCTTATAACTATGCAAACGGAATTAATCTCCCATTTTCTTATATAGGTACCTATACACCTTTCTTTGTTTCACTTGTTTATCCAAATCCCATAATCCCACTGCTGGCTCTTTTAGTATTCTGGTTACCTGATGTTTTATTCTTTATCCCAACAATGGTTGCAGCCACAAGGTATCTCTTTGCCTGGTCATTTGACAGGATGGCTCCTGAAATATTCACAACCGTAAATCCTAAAACAAAGGTACCTGTAATTTCTACGATAACAGTAGGCTTACTATCTATGCTTGGCTTGTTTGCATACGTTTTCATCCCACAGGTAGCAATACTAGATATAGTCCCTCTTTTTGAATTCGGGTATCTTATTCCAGCGCTTACGGCAATTCTCATACCATTCATAAAGAAAGATATGTATAACAATGCATTCGTAGTGAAAAGAAAAATAATTGGAATACCTGTGATTACATGGTTGGGAATAATCTCATTCATGGGGATTATTTACGGAATAATTGGCCTATGGAATTCCTATCTAATGCCTATAGATCTTACAACACTGATTACCATTGCAGGTGTATACATAGTGGGAGCGGTCATCTTCATAGCAATGTATCTCTTAAATAAAAGAAAGGGCATTAATGTACTCTATGCATTCAAAGAGGTACCGCCGGAGTAAAAATTTTTATCCTCCATTTATCATTTTTAGAAGAGGTGACTAAATATGGGTCTGTTTAAGGATACAACTTACAAAATATTCTTTGCTACAGATATTCACGGATCTGAAATAGTATGGAAAAAATTCCTGAATTCCATAAAGGTTTACAATGCAAAGCTACTTATTTTCGGTGGGGACATCACTGGCAAGGCCATTGTTCCAATTGTAAAGAGAGAGAATGAATATGTATCCACTATATACGGTAATGAAACAAAAATAAGAAGTGAAAATGAGCTAAAAGAATTCATACAGTTACAGAAAAATAAAGGGTTTTATCCTATACTTTTGAATAAAGAGGAATACGCCGAAATGCAGAATAACGAATCCTTTAGGGATAAAAAATTTAAGGAATTGATGATGGAAAGGCTCGGAGAATGGCTTTCATTAGCTGAGGAGAGACTGAAGGGAACAGGTGTAAAGTTGTTATGGGAGCCTGGAAATGATGATCCCCTGGAGATAGATACAACATTTAAGGATAGTGAAAATGTAATAAGCATTGCAGAAAAGGTTGTGGAAATAGAGGGTTACAATATAGTTGGTCTGAGCTACGCCAATACTACTCCTTGGAATCTCCCTAGGGATGCACCTGAAGAAAAAATAGAAGAAATTATAATTAATACACTTAGATCCAAGGGTTTAGATAGTACTACTAGGGATAATAAGGATCTCATATTCGCATTCCATCCCCCACCGTACGGTACAAATATAGATCTCGCAC
>CAYSIM010000096.1:1526-4113 GCA_964431165.1 uncultured Thermoplasmatales archaeon
GGAAGGCTATAGAGAATTACCAGCCATTACTTGGCCTTCACGGTCATATTCATGAAAGCAGGGGAGTAGAAAAGATAAAAAATACAATATGTGTAAATCCTGGAAGTGAATATCAGGAGGGAATACTGCACGGTGCATTAATAAACCTGGATGGGAAAAAGGTAAAGGGATATGTTTTGACGACAGGATAGGCTTTGTAAAAATTCTGTCCAGGATATGCTTTCCATCTCTTTACCTTATCATCGCTTCCTTGGAAACCCTCTTTTCTATTATTTTAAAGTCATATTGTGGTGAATCATTGATTTCTTAATTTTTAGTTCTTTTGCAACTTTTTTCTCAATCTATTCATGAATGATTTAACGAGTGTTTAATCATTTCAGGATAAATAGGATGGTATGCTGTATTTAATGGGCAGAGAATACTTCTTTTGAAAATGAAAATTTTAATGTTACATTATTTTCTAAAGCAATCTCTATACATAAATTAACGTAATCAATTTATTCATGAGATTTATAATATTCTTAGATGTAGTATATGGTTATATTAAACTTTTTATAAATTTTATTATAATATTAGGAAAATTAATTCATAAAACTTTCTGAAAAAGATTTTTTTTTTAGATCCAAAATAGAAAAAATTTAGATTGCCTCTTCAACGGCAATCTCAGATTTTATATTTTTTAAACTTTCAGATACTTCCTTAAATGCCTCAATATGTTTTTCAATTTCCTCCCTTGTATGAACTATTGAAACTGTCCACTGTTCATCCGGTCCTGGAGCTGCAGGAATTACCCCTTTAAGCATCATTGAAAATAGGAATTCATACCATAGGCTAACATTTGTGTTCAGGAAATCGCGCCAGTTTTTCACTTCCTTTATACCGAAATAAAGTGAGCCGCTCAGTGCCCAGTTTTTCACGTTCATTGGAATTCTGAAATCTGTAATCACATCACGATAACCTTTTGCAAGTTCCTCACTCATTTTTTCTGCTTTCTTTATTTCATTTTCCAAGAAAATATCTTCAAGAACTATTATTCCTGCATCCACGGAAAGAGGATTAGAATTGAACGTTCCTGCATGGGAAGTTTTGCCTGGTCCCAAAACAGACATAATATCTTTTTTTCCTCCCACAATTGAAATGGGGAGACCACCCGCAACAGCTTTTCCAAGTGTCATCAGGTCAGGTTTTACATTATAATACGCTGAAGCACCAACTTCATCAAATATAAGAACTATGCCGTATTCATCGGATATTTTCCTTAGACCTTCAAGGAAACCCCTCACCGGTTCAACAAGTCCCATGTTCATAGGTACAGGTTCTAATATTATTGCTGCAATTTCACTTGGATTTTTGCTCACTATTTTTTCCACTGCCTCAATATCATTGAAGGGTGCGATCAATACATCATTTACTATGGAAGGGCTTATTCCGGGCCCGGCAGGCACAGGAACTGGACTTCTAGCGTACCCTCCCTTCCACTTTGCTGGCTTTATGCTCACAGCCAGTGCATCATGTGAACCGTGATAGCACCCTTCAAATTTTAATATTTTTGGTCTTCCTGTATACGATCTTGCAGCTCTTACCGCTGTCTGTGTTGCATCTGCACCGTTCATCGAGAACCTCACCATATCAAGACCATAAATTTTAGTTATAAGTTTAGCTAATCTTAGAGAATTTTCATATTCAAAACCAAGTATAGTCCCGTTCTCAAGTCTTTCCTTGAGCTTTTTTACCAGAACTGGGTGAGAATGACCTATGGTAAGGGCACCAAATGCCATATTAAAATCAAGATATTCGTTTCCATCTGCATCATATAATTTACTACCTTTTCCATATTTGAAATATATGGGATAAGGGTCAAGTGCCCTGTAATTACTATGCACCCCGTAGGGTGTATACTTAATCGCCTCTTCAAAAATTTTTTTGGACTTCTTTGTTCTTTTTTCTAACTCTTCTAAAACTTTTTTAGATACCATAAAATGTTTAAGAAAATCCCAATATAAGTAATTTACTATCTTTCAAGTTTGGAAATGATTATTAAAACCAAATAAGATGCAAGTATGGAAGTAATGCCAGAAACATCATAGGGTGGAGATACTTCTACAATATCACCACCTATAAATTTTCTAAAATTCATTATTTCGAAGGAACTTATTCCACCAGGTTCTGGAATGCCCGTTCCTGGTGCAAATGCAGGATCGACAACATCTATATCAACTGTGAGATAGAATTCTTTATTAGTAAATTCATCGTTTATTATTTCAGCAATTTTATCTATACCAGAATTCTTTATATCCCTTATGGAAATTATTTTAATACCATTTTCATCAGCAAATTTAAAATCCTCACTGGAATAAATGGAACCCCTTATACCTAAATTTTCCTCAAATGCTCTTCTCAACCAAGTGCCGTGGTTTAATTTATTAGAATTAACAGATTTCCAGAAATCCAGATGTGCGTCTAGGTGAAGTAAATTTATCTTTCCGTACTTTTCTTTTAGTGCCTTCAGTATTGGATAAGTAATAAGATGATCTCCTCCAGCTGCTATGAATCTATATTTTTCTGAAATTTTTCTAAAATTTTTCTC
>CAYSIM010000097.1:0-1035 GCA_964431165.1 uncultured Thermoplasmatales archaeon
GATTTATGCTGGAAGATGAATAGGAACTGCTCATGGAAAGAAGGGGTAAGGTAATCAGGAGTATTGCGAGCATGATAACTGAGATGATCAATATTTTTGAATCCTTTATTTCCCGCACTATTTCCCTTTTTAGTATCACAAGAAAATTTTTCATTTTCCTCCCTCCTCGAGCTCCCTTATTTTTCTCAGGAAAAGTGTTTCAAGATTAAAATCAGCTCTTTTAATCTGCATTATCTTATGCTTTCTCTCAACCAGATATATATTTATATCACCTATGGTCTCATCGCTTGCATCCTTTATCCACAGGTATTTACCGTCAAATTTAGCATTAACGCCAAAATTATTTCTTATTTGATCCACCTCATTCTCATTCAATGCGTCCACTTCAAAGTATGTATAATTGCCCAGCTTTGTCTTAAATTCATCTTCAAGCTCTTCCACAGTGCTCGTCTGGAATGTTCTACCCCTATGTATGAACGTTATCCTGTCAGATATACCCGAGATCTCTGTAAGTATATGCGAAGAGAGGAGAACACTACCTCCGGATTCCTTGAACTTTTTCATCGTTTCCCTGAAGAAATTCATACCCTCCGGATCAAGGCCGTTCATCGCCTCATCCATCAACATTAAATCTGGATCCATAATGAATGCCTGTGCCAGGGCAAGCCTTCTTTTCATGCCCAGGGAATAACTCTTTATCTTGTCCCTGCCTCTTTCACCTAGGCCAACTATGGAAAGTGCCTCGTCTATTCTATCCTTGGATACGATATTCCTGTTGAATCTTGATATGTAGATTAAAAAATCCCTCCCCTTCATTGAAGGGTCGAATACAGGGTTTTCAGGTACCCAAGCTATCCTTTCGGCCACCTTTTCATGGTTTTTCAGGGCATCAATGCCATCGAAGATCACGGTTCCAGAATCTGGTCTTATAACACCAGCCATTATCTTTATGGTTGTTGTTTTACCCGCACCATTTAAACCCACAAAACCCACTATTTCCCCTTTCTTTATATCGAAGGAAACATCAGTGAGAGC
>CAYSIM010000097.1:1078-4049 GCA_964431165.1 uncultured Thermoplasmatales archaeon
GAAAGAAATAGCTTTAATCTTATAATTTTTTCTTTATTTCTTCTGCCTCTATGAAAATAGTCCTGACGTAGGGTAATTCCTCCTTTATCCTCTTCTCAATGTAATCCACAGTTCTCTCTATTTCATCCGTTGTAAGGCCATCCCTGAAATTCAGGTCCAGACCGAGTATTATAGAATTCGGTCCCATGTAAATTCCATCAATGTTAATCACCTCATTCACATTGTTTGTTCCTTCAAGTATTTTCATTATCTTTTTTCTGTCCATGGATGTTAAACCCTTACCCACCAGGAGATCCCTGTTTATGTTGGCAAGGTAAATTCCTATGATAATAAGTAAGATACCCACGCAGAAGGATGAAATGGAATCGTATATGTAATTATCAAAGATCTGTGTAAAGATACTACCAAAGAATATTATAATAATGCCAAGAATTGCACCCAGATCCTCCATGAGTGCATTCATGAGCACGGAATCCCTTATATCCCCCATATAATCCTTGAAGGTGGAATAACCTCCTTCCCTCATATTTTTCCTCATTACGTTTATCGTATAAAGAAGAGCGGATCCATCGAAAATAAATGAAATTGCAATTATAATATAAATATAATAATAATTAGAAAGTACATATGGATGCTGTATTTTCATATATCCCTCTACTATTGATAGTAAACCTGAAAATTCTATGAAGAGGATGGAGGCAATGAAAGACCAGAAATACTGTTCTTTACCCTTGCCAAATGGAAAATTCTTCCTGTCCCTCTCGTAGCTCTTCTTTATACCTAGCAGGAGCAATAGCTGGTTAAGAGTATCTGAAGAGGAATGGAAAAATTCAGCCATTAGGCCTGCTGATCCAGAGATCAAGGCAACAAGGAATTTCCCTATGGAAAGGAAAATATTGGAAATGAGGGCGAAAACAACCACTCCTGTACTACGCTCCATTATTTTTTTATAAATGATATTTATTCATAAATCTTTTTGTTCATACCATTACAAAAATTATTAAATATACCTAAAAATATGAACAATAGGTGATCCGATGGAATACAGAACCAGTTTTGGAATGAAATTGCTGAAAATATTCCTGCTTATGATAGTTCCTTGGACATTCATAGTTTTTCTTGCACCTGTATACAATGTGAAACAGCCATATCTAGGTGGATGGCCTTTCCTCTACTGGTACCTCTTTATGTGGGTCTTTCTACAACCGGTGTTTACCTTCATTGTGTTTAAATTCATAGATAAGGAGAGGTGGTGAATTTGTTCAGCGAATTGGACTATGCAATTTTCTTCATACTCATTGGTGCCACAATAGTTGTATCATTCCTTGGAGCAAAATGGAGGAAGGCAGATTTCTCAAAAATTAGTGAATGGAGCATAGGTGGAAGGAAATTTGGAACAATAATCGTATGGTTCCTGATGGGTGGAGATATTTACACAGCTTATGCTTTGATATCCGTCCCTGGTGGAGCCTATGGAATGGGTGGTTTCATACTATACTCTGCAGTCTATGGATCCATTTCCTATCCATTTCTCTACTATGTGGCACCCAGGCTCTATCTTATAGCCAAGAGAAGGGGCATGATCACGGGCGGTGACTATGTCAAGGAAAGGTTCAACAGTCCAACGCTTGCACTGTTGATAGCAATAACAGGAATTATTGCAATGCTTCCCTACATAGCACTCCAGATCGTTGGCATTAAGTATGTTCTTCAGGCAATGAATTTCCCCGTAACTGAAAGTTACCTTATTGCATTTCTTATAGTTGCTGCCTTCACCATAGTGGCTGGCCTTAGAGGTCCCGCACTGGGTGCAATCATAAAGGATGTACTTCTATGGGGTGTTATATTAACCATTACAGTTATTCTCTTTATACATTTCAGCGGTTTCAGCACAGTTTTCTCCCACCTGGATGCAATGGGTAAGAACTACATGATACCCAATAATCTGATGCTTGGTTACATTACACTTGCATTCGGTAATGGTATTGCCTGGCTCCTTTTCCCCAATCTCCTCACAGGAATATTCGGTTCGAAGGATGCAAGGACCATAAAGAAAAACTCCGTCTTTCTACCCGTTTACCAGATATGGATGGTAATACTTGCCATAATAGGGCTTATAGCTCTGAGTGAAAATCTTGTGCCCAGCCATGTTTCAAGCCTTGCATTTCCTAGTGTGCTTGATACATACTTCCCGCCCACATTTGTTGTAATTGCATTTGCCGCAATAATAATAGGTGCCATGATACCTGCAGCCATACAGTCCCTCTCTGCTGCAAATCTTATCACAAGGAACATATACCTTGAATATTTCAACAGGCATGCAAATGAGAAAAGGCAGGTTCTCGTGGGCAGGATATTCGTCTTTGTAATGATATTGGCCAGCCTTATATTCGTCCTTACACCCGCCGCCTCTGGTTTAATATTCTATCTACTGACGATGAGCTACGCATGGCTTCTACAGACACTGCCTGCAATAATACTTTCAATGTACTGGCATAAATTGGATAAATACAGTGTGGCTTCAGGCTGGCTAGTGGGTATAATATTCACCACCTACGGTCTTTTCACTGTTAATTTTGCATCATCATTGCTTCCCTGGTTATCATATATGTATGTGGGAATCGCCGGTCTTTTGTTAAACCTTGTGGTGCTTTTGGTTGTCCATGCGATTGTGAGGATGCTCAGGCTGAAATATACCTCGGGTATAAAGCCCGTAGAATTTTCAGATTTTGATGAATCCCTACCAGGTGTAAGGGAGTGGAGGAAAAATGATTTTAGATCTAGCAAGGAGTAAGGAAAGGGAAATAGTGGAACTGAGGAGGCTACTACATCAGCACCCGGAGATAGCACACAAAGAGTTTGAAACGCATAAGATTCTCCTTGAACACCTAGGTAAGCTGGATCTTGAAATAAGGGCACCCGTGGCAGGAACAGGGATAGTGGCCGAAATCAAGGGAAAGGAGAAGGGAAA
>CAYSIM010000098.1:0-2508 GCA_964431165.1 uncultured Thermoplasmatales archaeon
TCCTGTTAAGGTTTCAAAATATATTCTTGAGCTGCTTCAGAATGTTGAAGCAAATGCAGAAAATCTTGATCTTGATACTGAAAATTTGGTAATACATTCTCTTATTGTAAAGAAGGGAAGAACAGTAAAGAAGTACATTCCAAGAGCCCAGGGAAGGAGTACAGAGTTTTTCAAGGAAAGGGTACATTTTGAAATAATAGTGAGGGAGGAATAGTAATGGATGAAAAAAAATTTGTACAGGAAAATATGAAAAGACTCTTACTGAGGGAATACATAAAAAAATTTGCAGATAATGCAGGATTTGGTGGTCTAGAAATACAGAGAACACCAATGGGAACAAGAATAGTATTACAGGTGGAAAAACCCGGCCTTATCATAGGTAAAAAGGGATCAAAGATTAAGGATTTAACCGATTTCATGGCAGAACATTTTAAGATAGAAAATCCACAGATAGAAGTAAGGGATGATCCGAATCCTTCCCTCAACGCACAGATAATGGCAAAAAAACTTGCCATTGCACTCGAAACCGGATGGCATTTCAGGAGGGCTGCGCACTCAACAATAAAAAGGATTATGGATGCCGGTGCAAAGGGTGCGCAGGTAATAATAAGCGGTAAACTTGGTGGTGATAGGGCAAAAAGGGAAAAAATAACAGCAGGAAAAATAAAATATTCAGGAAAACCAAGGGAGCAGGTTCGTGTGGGTTTTGCACAGGCGAAAACAAAACCAGGGATAATTGGCGTCACAGTAAAGATTTTACCTCCGGATGCTAAACTTCCGGATGAAATAACAATAATTGAACCTAAGGAGGAATTGGAAAATGAAGGAAATAAAGGCGAAGGACCTAAGGAATCTATCCAATGAGGAAATACTTAAAAGATTAAAGGATCTGAGTTCTGAACTGTTGAATGAGAGGGGACTTTCCTCAATGGGAGGTGCTCCCCACAATCCGGGAAAAATAAAATCTCTCAGGAGACAGATTGCAAGGATAAAGACTGTACTTAGGGAAAAGGGTGTTAAGGTATGACCTGGGTAAACATCATGGGCAAGGAAATGAAGGTAATAGAAGCATCCAATCCAAATATGCTGGGTATAGAGGGTATGATAATATTTGAAACAAAGAATATGCTTCTAGTTAAGGGAAAGAGGAAATGGTGGATCCCAAAGGATAACGTGAACATTCTCATAGATGGGAAAATATTCTATGGAAAGGAGCTCTTAGGCAGGCCTATAGATAGGATTGCCAGGGGTGGTAGAAGATGAAAAATATTGGTGTTGAGGTAAAGGAAGTAAAAAAGGAATGCAACGATAGGAACTGTCCATTCCATGGAAATTTAAAGGTAAGGGGACAGATTCTTGAAGGAAGGGTAGTGAGTGCCAAAATGATGAGGACAGTAGTGGTGGTAAGGGATTATTTACATTATAATAAAAAATACGAAAGGTACGAGAAAAGAAGGAGCAAGTATCATGTTCATGCACCCGATTGCCTGGAAATAAAGGAAGGTAACATAATAAGATTCATGGAATGCAGACCCATATCCAAAACTGTTTCCTTTGTGGCAATTGAAAAGGTGAAGGGTGTAGCTGGAAGGCAGACCAGAGGTTTACCAACTGGCGCAAAGATCGAATGCGCAGACAATACGGGAGCAAAGGTAGTCCAGATAATAACAGTGCTTGCCTATCATGGAACGAAAAGCAGACAGCCAGCAGCTGGGGTAGGAGATGCAATTGTGGTAAGTGTTAAGAAGGGGACACCCGAAACAAGAAAAAAGGTGATGAGAGCGGTTGTAATCAGGCAGAGGCGTCCATTCAGGAGACCGGATGGTACAATGGTACAGTTTGAAGACAATGCGGTGGTAATAATAACGGATACAGGTGAAACAAAGGGAACGGAGATTAAGGGACCTGTGGCGAGAGAAGCTGCCGAAAGATGGCCCAGGATAGCAGCAATTGCATCCACAATAGTGTGAGGTGAAAAATAATGGTAAAACCTGGTAAAATGAGGAAAATGCTTTACAATTCTCCAAAACATCGCAGGGAGAAGATTGTATCTTCCCATTTAAGCGATGAACTCTTTGGAAAATACGGCATTAGATCGATTCCTGTTAGAAAGGGGGATACTGTAAAGATAGTGAGGGGTAATTTCAAGGGATTCGAAGGAAAGGTTTCAAATGTGGATCTGAAAAAAATGAAAATAAATGTTGAAGGTGTTCTTATTAACAAGGCGGATAAAAAACAGAAACCGAGATGGATAGATGCATCCAATGTAATAATTACAAAGCTTGACCTTTCCGATAAAAAAAGGCTTGAAAAAATAAAAAATTTAGCGTTAATGAAAAATAAATCTATAGAGGAAGGTGAGAACGTTGAGCAAGCATCTGAAAAGGTTGAACCTGAGCAGAGCAATACAGGTTCCTAGAAAGGAATTTAAATTCGCCACAAAGCCAAGGGCTGGACCACATCCTGCAGATGAAAGTATAGCCCTAGGACTTTTAATCAGGGATTTCC
>CAYSIM010000098.1:2518-3997 GCA_964431165.1 uncultured Thermoplasmatales archaeon
GAAGCAAAGAAAATACTTGCGAGACGCATAGTTTTCTTAAATGGGAAGGTGGTAACTGACCATAAATATCCTGTGGGTCTCATGGATGTACTTTCGATACCGGAAATTAAAAAACATTACAGGGTACTTTATGATACCCTGGGCAGATTAAGGCTTTTGGAAATATCAGAAGAGGAATCAAAATGGAAGTTATCAAGGATTGAGGGTATCACCACGGTAAAAAATGGAAAATTCCAGTACCATTTACACGATGGTACGAATTTTATTCTTGACAAAAAGATTTACAACACAGGTGATACGCTCCAGATAGGTCTGGATAAAAGGGAAATAATTTCACATATTCCACTGGCTGAAAATACCTATGCATTCATAATAGGTGGAAAAAATGTGGGAAAACTCGGTAAAATAGAATCGTATAAGATAGTAAATGCAATCACACCCAATATGGTGAAGTTCAAGGAGGGTTTTGAAACTTCCAAATACAATGTTTTTCCCGTTGGAACGGTAAAACCATTAATACAGCTGCCGGAGGTGAGGATAAATGAATAAGGAAAATCCCACCAGGCAGGTAACAATAGAAAAAGTAGTAATAAACATAGGTGTTGGTGAAGGTGGGGAAAAACTTGAGAAGGCAAAGAAGGTCCTAGAAATACTTACGGGTAAAAAACCTGTTCAGACTCTTGCTAAAAAAACGATCAGAGATTTCAACATAAGAAAAAGGCAACCCATAGGCACAAAGGTAACGCTTAGGAAGAATGATGCCGAAAATTTCCTCAGAAGGGCCCTCTGGGTTAAAAACTTCAAATTACCACAGTATTCATTCGATGCAACGGGATCTCTCAATTTTGGAATAAGGGATTACACAAGCTTTGAGGGAATAAAATACGATCCTGAAATAGGAATTTTTGGAATGGACATAAGCGTTAGTTTTAAGAGAAAATGCGGTTCAAGGATTTCAAAAAGGGTGGTAAACAGAAGAAGAATTCCTTTGAAAGAAAGGGTAAGCAGGAAAGAGGCCATGGAGTTTATGAAAAAAAATTTTGGAATTGAAATACTGGAGGTGAAGTAAGTGGCACAGCCTAAGTTAAGACCAAAGAAAAAGTTTGGTCGGGTAGAAGGATGCGAAAGGTGCGGAAGGAAAAGGGGTATAGTAAGGAGGTATGGTCTGCACCTTTGCAGACAATGCTTCAGGGAAGTAGCTGAAGATCTTGGCTTTAAAAAATATTCGTGAGGTGATCAGGTTATGCAAAATGATCCGCTGAGCGATGCACTCAGCAAAATAAAAAATTCGGTGAATGTGGGCAAACTGGAAGTGGAGATAAAACCTGCCAGTAAACTGATAGGCAGGGTACTCAAGATAATGCAGGATTACAATTACATAAAGGATTTTGAATACCTGAATAATAGCAGGGGTGGAGTTTTCAGGGTAAGATTACAGCCAACCATAAATAGCTGTGGCTCTATAAAGCCAAGGTTCTC
>CAYSIM010000099.1:0-3757 GCA_964431165.1 uncultured Thermoplasmatales archaeon
TCCTTCTTTTTTTGCAAGTTCAGAAAGATCGACATTTTCACAAAATAATTTACCTCCAACATTATCAAAAGATGCATAATAATTTCCCATATAGAATCACCTCAATATCCTCCATGATCTCCCGAGGCAAGTACGATTGCAACTCTAAAAAATCTATAGGCCGTTATGATATCATCCGCCAACATCTTTACAGTATATCCATTTATCCTTTCGAAGGAAGGAATCAATGAAACATAATCTGCCATAGCTGTGTTAATGAATTCTATTTCCATCTTAACAGGTTCCTTCAATCTAAAGGTTTTCCCCTGCCTTTTCATTGCATTGTATGCTCCTTCCTCAAGCATTTTGAGTGATTCCTGATATGATTCTGAAATGGCGGAATACCTTGAGATACCTTCCTTAAGAATTACATACTCAAAATCATCAAGTATTTCCTTAGCCTCATTGATTGCCGCATTATCCCCTGCAACAAATGTGATATTTTTACTATATTTACCGGCAATTGCTGCGCTTAAACCTATTTCCCCTAGTTCAATATCATTAATAAACAACCTGTGAACAACCGTGGAATAGGTATGGTTCAGCACTCCATTGTATGTACCTGCCTTTGAATGGTAACCAAAAAGAAAAACCCTGTCAGCATATTTTATTCCTTCCATCATGCTGAGTGGTCTCGGTGTACCTGTTATTAATTTTAAATTTTCATTTAACTTATTGTACAATAAATTTCTACCTGCGTCATGGGAATCGACTAGAAAAACCTCATCCGCACCACCCTTAATTGAGCCCTTTACCACGGAATTTATTTCATCCGTATATATTTCACGGAAAAGCTGGTAATCGGATCCCTCCTTCAGCACCTGTGAACCATGCGTTACCCAGCTTATTCCCTCAGCATCTGAGGAAATTAAAATTTTCATGATGTACAATAAATAACACAGAAATTATAATGTTTTTCATTCAAACCTCCCAATCTTAAGAAATATTGTTTTCAGGTATTCGGAATACCTGCTACCGTCAAAAAGATTGTTAATAGTCACCATACTGTAGGTTCCGTTTGCATGTATTATTTTTCCTCTTCCCATATATATGGCAACATGGCCCTTAAAGAAAACAAGATCGCCTTTTACAGCATGGGAAAAATTGTCCACCGTTCTGGAAGCTTTCATCTGTTCGGCGGAGTTCCTTGGTACTATTTTATTTTTTGAAAATTTAAAGAGTCTCTGCACCAGTCCTGAACAATCATAGCCAAAATCGGATGTACCTCCCCAAAGATAGGGTACACCTAAAAACTTTTTTGAGAACTGCAGGAGATCGAATTCATCCTCCAAGGAGGCAAGGTATCTTTTAGGTACCCTGAAATTCTGAACATCCTCCTGGCTTAAATATGAACCAAATGGGAATATTTTTCCCTTTGCCCTATACCTGTCCTTCAATTTATATTTCCTTTCCTTACCTTCACCTATGGTTGCGGTTTTAACATATCCTTTAACTCCATCCTCTGTTCTTATAAGAGTGAATTCTCCCAGATTTTCAACTATTTCAAAAGTTTCACCGAAAATTAGCTGTGACATCCTTTCAGATTTCGTATCTGGCTTTTTTCTGATATCCGTAACTCCATTAATAACTATGTTCATGAAAATAATGAATGAAAGAATTCACTAAAAGCTTTTTCCTTTTTCAATGAAGATAATGAATGTTCCTGTGGTAAGGAAAAGAAAATAAATGTTCCAGGTAATGTTAACAAGGATAGAATAGCTCAGGGATGGTAAAGTTGAATTTAAATACCACCGAATACCACTTAATAAAGAATAAATGAGTATAATTTCAAGGAATATGTAAAATATTATCCATCTGGAAATTTTTACATTAACATCTTTTGGAGTTACCTTGAATGGTCTTTTCCTTCTTAAAATCCATGCAAAGAATGAAAGAGTAACTGGTGGAAACATTAATAATTCAACAAATTGATGATAAAGAAAGCCCTTTACGCCGTATTTCTTTTCCCTCATAGAGTAAATGAAAAGTAGAATACTGAATAAAAATAATGGATAGTAAGCAATTGAAAAAATAACTGGATCCACTTTAAAGAAAAAAATCCTGAATGTAAGGAAAAGGATAGGAGCAAGAATTTCTACTATAGTGAGAGGACCTTCCTTCAACCAGTAAAGAACACCTGAAAAATAATCTAGAAATGATATTACATCTATATCAGAATTTATGATTTTCCTGAATGCCTGGAAAGATCCGAACGACCACCTTCCCTGTTGAACCATATAGGCATCCACAGTCTTTGGGGGTTCACCGTACCATATACCAGGATAATTCACGTATATGGATTTAAAACCGAGAGAATGGAGCTTCAGTGAAGTGGCGAGGTCTTCCGTTACCACCGTTTCATCAAAATATCCTGCAATCTCCAAAGCCTTTATCCTGGCTATGAAGCCGCTTCCAAGAATGAAGGCACTCCCTTTCATATCCCTTCCTGGCATTACAATCTCATGGAAAGGCATCTGCTGATAGGCTGCACCTACTGCAAGGCGTGTATCCATTTCCGTATAGGCCTGTGGTACCTGAACAAAGGCAATTTCTGGATCGTTGAAAAATGGTAAAAGATCAAAGAAAAATGATTTAACGGGTCTCTGATCCGCATCGAAAACTGCTATTAGATCATAATCCTTTCCATAGTTTCTAAGAAAATCATTGATAGCACCTGCTTTGTAACCTCTCCTATTTTCCCTGTGAACATATACCATTCCATTTTCATGGCAAAAATTCCTGTTCTTTTCCACTTTTTCCTTATCCGTAGAATCATCCAGTAAAAATGTATTTCCAAGACCGTTAACTGCATCCTTAACTGAAATAAGTGTCTGTGCAACCGTGTCAGGATTTTCATTGAATGATACCACCAGAGCTGCTACTTTATAGTATTTAAGAAGATTAACCAGATGAGTTTTTATTTCCCTGGATTTTCTATAATAAGAATAGTACAATGCTGTTGTCAAAAGACCCACCTCCATGGTAAGCCAGAGGCCGTATGTAATGGGCGAAAATAGGAGAATATTATATGTGATCAAAGTAAAAAATATAGGGATTATGAAAATAGAAGCTACAATGAAATAATTTATTTTCATAGCCTTAACCTGGAAAAGAGAAAACTGCTCTTATTATTTCTCATTTCCACCCTCACCAGATATTCGGATATGGCAAGAAGATTCACGCATTCCCCATCCATTTCATCACAGTTGAAAATCAGAAGTATCCTATTTTCTTTGGGGGAGAGATTTTCTATGAATTTTTCCCAGAATTCCTCCTTTAAAATCTTTGAAAGCTCGTTTATTCTATCGAGTGACAGATCATTGCTTCTGTGTATTACCACAATAGGATCTTTCTTACTATGTAACATTTTTAGCAGATCCTTTGATAGTCTTGCAGCGAGCCTTTCCACATCATCAATTTTCCTGATATCCATCTGTTTTTCACGGTAAACGGGATTCACAAAGAGTATTTCGGAATTAATTGTGTATTTTCTAAGCATCTCAATTATCCTTTCCTTATCCCTGAGCACCATCAACAGAGAATCCCTCTTCCTGCAGTATGAAAGAAATTTCATTATCATATCGAGTTTTCCTGTTCCAGGAGGACCAATAACTGCTATTATCCCGCTATATTCACAAAACATTTCAAAATTTTCAGATAATGTTTCAATTTCCTTAAGATTATTTCTTATATTTTCAAGTAATTCATCTTTTCTCTT
>CAYSIM010000100.1:0-2201 GCA_964431165.1 uncultured Thermoplasmatales archaeon
TTTGAGAGGCTCCTGAATCCCGCAGGTCCCACAGAGGGAGAGCTTATAAGACCAAGCGATGGAAAACATATAGAGAAACTTCTCTTCGTTCTATGTGCAGGATCCAGGGATCAGAGGTACGTTCCATATTGCTCAAGGACTTGTTGCATGTATTCAATAAAGGAGGCAATACAGGCTAAGGATCATGGTATAAAGGATGTGGCAATATATTATATGGATATAAGGGCCTACGGTAAAGGTTTCGATGCATTTTATGAAAGATCAAAGAATGAGGGTATAAGGTACATAAGGACTAGACCAAAATATGCGGGCAAGGAAAATGGAAGAATAAGGATAAGATACGAGGATACAGAGAGCGGTGAAATAAAGGAGGATTACTTCGACGCTGTAGTGCTTGCTACAGCTTCAATTCCAAGCAAAGGAACTTCAAATCTGGCACGTACTCTGGGTATAGAACTGAACGAATATGGATTTTTCAAGACTTCATTCAATGATCCTGTGAAATCATCAAAGGAAGGTATTTTCATAGCTGGTTGTGCCTCTGGTCCTAAGGATATCCCGGATAGTGTAACAGAGGCATCGGCTGCAGCAGGTGCTGCCCAGAGATACATAGACAAAAGGGAGTGGATAGAGATGGAAAGGGCTGAGCCACTTCCCATTTCAGAGGAACCAAGGATAGGTGTATTTCTCTGCGATTGTGGAACAAACATAGCAGGAGTGGTGAATGTAAAGGAAGTAGCGGAAAAGGTAAAATCACTACCCAATGTTGTTTACGTTGAAGAGAATAGATACACCTGTGCAGGTAGCACACAAGATAACATTGTTAAAAAAATAAGGGAATATAATCTCAACAGGGTCATAGTGGCTGCCTGCTCCTTGAAGACGCACGGTGTTACCTTCCAGAGGGTACTTTCCAGATCAGGCCTAAACCCGTACCTGCTTGAAATGCCAAACATCAGAAACCTTGATTCCTGGGTACATAAAAATGAGAAGGAGAATGCAACAAATAAGGCATTTGAAATGATAAAGATGTCAGCTTACAAATCAAAATATCTAAAACCTCTTGAAGATCTTGAATTTCCTGTCACAAAGAGCGCACTGATAATTGGCGGTGGACCTGCAGGTCTGAGCAGTGCTGTAGCCCTTGCAAGGGCAGGTGTTGAAACGCATCTTGTGGAAAAGGAGGATACCCTTGGCGGAATGCTGAAGGCCCTTGATACGATTTCACCATACAACGTGGACCCAGAGGAATTGCTCAATTATCTGAAGAAGGAAGTGAATGATCTTGGAGTTAAGGTACACACCTCCACTTCTGTTAAAAAGATCACCGGATTCATAGGCAACTTCAATGTAATCCTTTCAAACAATGAATCACTGGATGTTGGTGCCGTCATAATCGCTACGGGTGCCGAGCCTTACATGCCCAAAGAATTCGGCTATGGAAACAGTGAAAAAGTTGTTACCACGCTAGATCTTGAAAAGAATATGCATGATATAAAGGAGAAAAATATCACCATAATTTCCTGTGTTGGATCAAGGGGTAATGGAAGGGGATGTTCCAGGTACTGCTGCTCCACAATGATGGGCCAGGCCATAAGATTGAGGGAGATGGGAAAAAATGTACGTGTTCTATACAAGGACATCAGAACATATTCCATATACGCGGAGGATCTTTACCTCAAAGCGACAAAGATGGGTGTACAGTTCTACAGGTATAATCCAGATGAACAGCCTCAGGATGCAATTAAGTTTGAAAATAATTCCGTCGTTTTCAAGGATCTTCTCATTAATGATTATGTTTCAATACCCACAGATCTTCTTGTTCTAAATATTGGACTCTCGCCAAGGGACGAGGAAATATTTTCACAGCTCACGCTCTCCAAGGATGAGAATGGGTTCCTGTTGGAGCTGCATCCCAAGCTTGGGCCTGTGGAAAATGCAATAGCTGGCATCTATTTAGCTGGAACATCACAGGGACCAAAGGATGTCTATGAATCCATGGTACAGGGTTATGCCACAGCATCCAAAGCAACAGGACTATTGTTCAAGGAGAAGATAAAAAAGGAGCCTATAGTGGCTCACATAGATACGGACAAATGCATAAAATGCATGATGTGCGTGAAGGTATGTCCCTACGGCGCAATAACAGGGGAGCTGAAGAAATGGATAAAGCACAATCCTGCTCTGTGTCAGGGATGCGG
>CAYSIM010000100.1:2244-3735 GCA_964431165.1 uncultured Thermoplasmatales archaeon
TGTGTAGCAGAATGCCCAGTAAATGCAATCACAATTCCGAATTTCACAGATGAGGATATTCTTGCCCAGATAGATGCTGCCACAGAGGTGGATGCTGATAAAAAAATAATAGTTTTTACATGCAACTGGTGCTCCTATGCAGGAGCGGACCTTGCAGGAATATCCAAAATACAGTATCCTTCAAGTGCCAGGTTGATAAGGGTGATGTGTTCCAGCAGAATATCCCAGAAGCATGTGATGCATGCGTTTGAAAGAGGGGCTGCAGCAGTTGCGGTGACAGGATGCCACATAGGTGATTGCCATTACAACTATGCGAACAGAGATACAGAAAAGAGATTTGAGAGATGGAGGAAATTCCTAGAGGCAAGAAAAATAAATCCTGAAAGGTTGCAGCTTTACTGGGTAAGTGCTGCAGAAGGAATTAGATTCGCACAGTTCATGAGAAAAATGGATGAATTCATAAAATCTCTTCCAAAGGAAGAGATTGAAAGCACGCCTCTGAAACTGAGGGGAGCAAAATGATAGATGTTAATGATTTTAGGGTTGAAAATTTAAGATCACTTCTGGAGAATTACACGGTGGAATGTTTTCAGTGCGGTGAATGCACAGTTTCCTGCCCCGTTGGCGAATATACTGGTGATCAAATTGCAGTAAGGAGATTGATGAGGGCAGCTCAGACAGGTATTCCATATTATGATAACATCTGGGCCTGTGCCACATGCAAACTCTGCGAAAATACCTGCCCCAGGGGTGTTAGGATAGTGGATACAATCATTGCACTCAGATCCCTTGCATTTTCTGAGAGGAAGGTACCTGAAAAGATTGAAAAAATAGTTTGGGATATATTCGAAAACGGTAACCCATGGGGAGGGAAGAAGAGGGAAAGGGCAAAATGGGCTGAGAATGAGAATATCAAGAACGCCAGAGAAGGTGTGGACGTATTACTTTATATTGGTTGTGAAGCGGCCTATGATCCAAAGCAACATTCAAACATTAAATCCATCGCCAGTTTGCTCAAAAAGGCAGGTGTAAATTTCGGCTTTTTAGGTAATGATGAAAGATGCTGCGGTGAGCCAATCAGAAATGCAGGTGAAACAGAATATCTACAGGAGATTGTTTCACAGAACATAAAGGATTTCGAGAGTACGGGTGCAAAAACAATTGTTACTATTTCACCGCACTGCTCAAATATGTTCAAGAATGTATACAGGAAGGCAGGTTTAAATATGGAAGTTATGCATTATACCGAGTTCCTTTCTACACTGAGTAAAGAAGGAAAACTAAAATTCAGGATGGATAATAATATGAAGGTAACTTATCATGATCCTTGCCTCCTCAGTAGGGGTGAAAAAATAATTGATGAGCCGAGGAAATTGCTCCTTCTTGCGGGTGCAGAAATTGAGGAAATGAAAGATAATGGATCGGGATCTCTCTGTTGCGGTGGAGGCGGAAACAGGATGTTCATGGAATTCCACGGAAAGAGGCTCTCGG
>CAYSIM010000101.1:0-3684 GCA_964431165.1 uncultured Thermoplasmatales archaeon
GAAAGCATCTAAGCACGAAGCAGTCCCCAAAAAGAGGCACCCACTGAGACCGCTCCTAAAAGAGGAGTTGGATAGGACCGGGGTGTAAGCGCCAAGCCCTCGGGCGAGGCGTTCAGCCCGCGGTTACTAAAGGTCGATTAAAGATCAGCAGGGAATCTGGCCCAGACTTAAGGACTGTATATGCTAGCCTTTAAAATGGTGTTTATATGGTAGATGAAAGGATTCTGGCCAAGTACCCTTTTTTAAAAAAAGGTTCTAAAATATTTGGTAATATTCTAGTGGAGGATATATTGGGACAGGAGAAATTTTCAGGAGCTAGAGATCTGGCCATTTCGCAGATTGAAAGGGCTTTAGGAATTGAAAAGAAGATATTTTCAAACGATTATGAAACTAGATTTATAGCTTATCATATTGCAAGAATGGTTCTAAGTTATCTGCATGATCCCATACTCACGAACAGATATGCCATAATGTTCAGGGATTTTCTTGAAAAGGAAATTATGAATGAAAATCCAGATGTGATAATGGAAATATCTGAAAACTTTTCTATAAATGCTAGGCTGGAGGAAAAATTTTTTCTCATTCGGGTTACAGATTATATTAAATTGATTAAAAAACTGGGTGAAAGGTATTCTCTTTATTACCAGAAGGTCAAGAATGGTTTTGTTTATTTTCACATTGATCAGGAAAGGGAAAGGATAGCAAAATTGTTAAGGGAAGCATTTGTTTTATATTTTAAAAATGATGTGGAAAATCTTTCACCTCCCTTATTGTTATTCAATTCCCTTAAGGATGATATTGAAAGAATAAAGGTACTAAGGGATGAAAAGATTTCATCATATACAGCGGGCGAATTCGGTGAACTTTCACCTGAATCCTTTCCTCCATGCATAAAGGCCATAATAAATTCTATGGAAAGGGGTGAAAACATATCGCATAATGCTAGATTTTCACTTGTAACATTCCTGAACCAGATAGGTATGAGCAAGGAAAACATATATAAAATATTCCAGAGGGTTCCAGATTTTAATGAAAAAATGACAGATTATCAAATAAAGCACATAACGGGTGAAAAGGGTAAAACTGTGTACTCCACACCCAAATGCTCCACCATGGAACTCTACAATCTCTGCGTAAAGAATATTGTGAATGATTCTCTATGTTTTAAGGAATGGATGACTCATCCCCTGATATATTATAGGGTGAAGAAAAAATCAAAGCATTCTCCAGACCCTGAATGATCTCTGGATTGCAGTAATATGTCCAAGAATACCTATCATAATGAGGAAAATATCTGAGATGGAAAGCTCATAAAATCTGTACAATATGAAATATTGGAGCAAAGGAAGAAAAATAAAAATCACCATCCTGTCAGCCCTACCGAGGATACCACCGTAATCCCTTTTACCTAGAACTGCCTGCGCTTGAGTACCTGCATAACTGGTAAAAAAAATCCCTGTAAGGGCAAAAATTCCAAAGTACCAGTGAACATAGGATGAGAATGTAAAACCCAGTACTATGAATGTATCTGCATATCTGTCTATAAGATGATCTAGGAAATCACCTCTTCTCGAAGCTCTTCCTGATATCCTAGCTACCTTACCATCTATTGCATCCAGTAAAGAATTTATTATGATAAAAATGGATGCAAAAATTAAGTAAAAATTGCCTAAATAAAGAGAAATTCCTGCAAATACAGCAAATATAAGAGATATGAAGGAAAGTGTGTTTGGATTTAGCCCTAAAAAAGGCTTCGATATTTTCTCAACTATGGAATCAACATCTCTTCTATATTTGTCTAATACCATTTGATTATTTCCTCCATGAAATCAATCTTACCTGCCCTGTATTCCTCACCTTTACCATCTATAATTTTTTTAATTATTGATGCAGTTTCTCTTTCATCCAAAAATGTAGTGTCTATTTCGTATACATTATTACATTTTTCTGTTGCTTCCTGTGTTATAATCCCCAATGCTTCAGCTTCCATATTTTCCCTTATCTTTTCTTCATCATAATTCCTTCCTTTCAGTCTTTTCCTTAGAATTTCTGGATTTGTTCTGAGGACTATTACAATATCGCAAGGAAGCAAATGTGAATAATGCCCAACAAAAATTGCATCTTTAAAACTTTGGAGTTTTTCTTTAAGACATTCGACATCAACGACCTTTACCTTTCTCTTATTGTCCCTACCTTTTGTACAGCCGTTTTTTTCAGAAAATTCATTCAGCTCGATGAAGTTTAAATCTAGTAATTTAGCAACCGAAGATTTACCTGTTCCTGGTACTCCTGTTATACATATCCTCATTTGTTGTAATAATAAATTCTTTTTATAAAGATTTATGGCAAAATTTTTTTATATCGCTAATGATCTTTAAATCTGTGGATAAATTGAGGGTAATTATTTTTTCCTTTATACTTATCTGGGCTTCAATAAGTGTAGCTTTTATAGTTCAGGATATTTATTCTGGACCTGAAAGATCAATCTCCAAATCACCAGGGAATGTTAATGTTACAACGGTGTATTTTCCAAATTCTTCCTACGGTTTGAATATTTTCACAGTAATTGAAGCTTTATTCCTTATATGGATAATTTCCGCAGCTTTGGCATTGATATTCTATTTTAAACAATCCATAAAGATTATAGTTAATTTGCTTTTGTCTACATTAGGTGTATTAATATTGATTGGATTTGCATTCATAGTGTCCTGGCTTGTCGTTTTTAACTATCCGAAGAATTCGATTTTAATCAGTCTATCATTTGAAAGTTTGGCTGGTACAGTACCAATAATTTTACCCTTCCTTATTCTCCTCCTGGTAATAATTTATTTTGCACTACGATTCGTACCTAGAACCATATCGGAGAAAAATGAAAATCTTGGAAAATCAATAGAGATGGTAATAGGAGAACTGAAATTCAGCAATGATATTAAGGGTGCCATAATGAAGGCATATTATGACCTGAGCAGGATACTTAAAAATCATGGAGTAATAGAGGAAGAATATCTTACGCCCAGGGAATTTGAAAATATGACATTAAGAAAATTAAAGATAGATAGTACACCCTTTGAAAGAATAGTTGAACTATTTGAAGAGGCCAGATACAGCGAACATCCTCTGAGCGAAAATCATAGGAAAATGGCCATAGAATCCCTAGAAAAAATTAAAAGTATCTTGGGTGATTGAATGAAAAAATTCCCATTGCAGGTATTGAAATATGCAGTTCCCCTCATATTAGTACTAGCATTTTTCTCATTATACAGTGGAAGCACACTTTATTTCTTCGTTTCATTCCTTTTCTTTCTTTTAATACTAATCGTAATTTATCCTTTCTATGAGAATTCTTATCAAGTGGAGCAGAAAGAAGAGGAAAAACACAATTATGCAAGTGAACAGGAGATTCTTGAAAAGAAGTATGAGGAAGCAAAAAATGGCAATGCCCTATCCCAAAGGCTTATAGAGGAGAGGGTGCTCAGGTCTGCAGTGGAAGAAATTTCTGATAGAACTGGAAAATCCCTTCAGGAAATCCTTGAGTCCATAGAAAAAAATAGCATTGATATGGATAAGAATGCAATTGAAATTCTCAGAAAATTCTTGGAAAGAAGGAATTCCATGGATAAGCCCATTGACGGAGATGAATTTGAAAATGAAATACTTAAAGTAATAAAAATATTGGGTGAATGA
>CAYSIM010000102.1:0-3277 GCA_964431165.1 uncultured Thermoplasmatales archaeon
GAGGTGGTGGGTGTTGTGGGCCCGAACGCCACGGGAAAAACAACATTCGTTAAAATCCTGGCAGGTGTGGAAAAGCAGGATTACGGGGAAATAGATTCAAAGGTAAAGGTGAGCTATAAACCGCAGTACATAAGATTTCAGGAGGATATTTCCGCTTTAGATTTAATTTCATCAGAGCTGAAGGAGAATTTTGATGATCCATTCTTCAGAAATGAGATATGGGAACCATTCAATCTAAAGCAGATACAGGAAACAAGGGTTTCAGATCTTTCTGGCGGTGAGATGCAGCTCCTTGCCATAGCTCTTTCACTTGGAAGAAATGCGGATGTATTTCTCCTGGATGAGCCTTCAGCTTACCTGGATTCTGCAAGGAGAATATCTGTGGCGAAGGTAATAAGAAGATTTATGGAAAAGACAAAGAAGACGGCCCTCATTGTTGACCATGATGTATATTTCATCGATCTGATTTCAGATTCCCTCATGGTTTTTGAAGGTGAGCCGGGTCTACACGGTAGCGGTGTGGGTCCATTCAACATGAGGGAGGGTATGAACAGATTCCTCAGAAATGTGGGAATTACCTTCAGAAGGGATGAAAAGACAAAGAGGCCCAGGATTAATAAACCGGGTTCATACAATGACAGGGAACAAAAAAATAAAGGGGAATATTATTATCTCTAATCATGATTATTCTTGATTACAGGGAAAAGAGGATAATACCCTTAATTCTAGATGTGGAAAATCATATAGAGGTGGACAACCTTCCCGTTGGTGATATTATCATTCCTCTTGGAAATGATTGCGCTGTTATAGAGAGAAAGGAGGCTCACGATTTCATAGATTCAATAAAGAATTCAAGGCTCTGGGATCAGCTGGCCAGGATGGATTCCTACGAGAATGTTCTTGGATACAGAATAAAGAAGAGGTTGGTTGTCATACATGGAAATCTCCTTCCTGCTCTCCTGAATGAAAGAATTTCCTGGGCTAGCATCTTTGGTGCTATGATGGAAATTGTTTATGTTTATGGCATTTCACTTTTCCAGGTGGAAACTGAGCATGCTATGGGAGAATTCATAAGAATTTTCAGGAACAGGGAAGAAGAGGGGAAAAATGATCTGAATGTAAAGGTAAGATGGGAGAGAAAGGTGAATTACAGAAAGGATGATGAATCCTGGAAGCTTTACATCCTCTCCTCAATACCCTATGTTGGTGAAAAGACCGCAAGGAAGCTACTGGATAAATTTGGTTCAATAGAGAAAATCTCCAGGGCATCAATAGGCGAACTGATGAAGGTGGAAGGAATAGGTAAGGAAAAGGCAAAGCTTATTTACAGATTACTTCACTGATGAGATCTTGGAAATGGAAATACCCTTATGTGTAAAGTCGTACCTGTAGATCCCCACCTTCTCGGGATGATTCCTAAATTTTTTTATGGTGAAAATTCTATCAAAACCAGACTGTGTTCTAACATTCTCCATGGTGAAGATTATATCCACTATCTCTTCCACAGCACTCTGAACTATGCTCGGGTAAAGTGTTGTAACAAGGGTGAATAGCGCCACACCCCCCTGGTACTGTGTGTGTGATTTTATCATCCTAAGCGTTGAGAGTACCTTGGAATTCTCCTCTATACCAAAAAAGAAATCGAGTGAATCGAGAACTATTCTAAAGGGCGATTTAAGCTCTGATATATTGTATGTGAGGAGTGAAAGTATGTCCAGCTCCTTCTCTATCTTGAATTTATATGGCCTTATTATTTCTTCAGGAGGTATGCCCTTTTCCCTGTATCTGCTTATGAGTATTTCCTTCTCAAGAAATTTTCTATAAAATTCCTCTCCTATGTTTATTATCTTTATGTCTGTTTTCCAGTTGAATTCCTTCATGGTACTTATAACATCGTCGGTTCTTTCTGTTGTAGTAATATATATTGTATCCTCCTCTGGAAGGTGTGCGGAGGAGAATTGTTTTGCGAATAATTCTATTCCCGATCCAGGGCTGCCAGAAAGGAGTGTTGTGTATCCAGATGGTATACCGTTCATAAGTGCATGGTCAAGGTTCTCTATGCCCGTAGTGACGAATTTCATCTCATTCCACCTCCAGTATTTCATCGCTGACAAAATTAATTATGCTGTTTATCTCCTGCGTGCTCTGCTCCTTTATGGAAAGAATGACAAGGTAAGAATTCCTCGACCTGAGGAATGTGACAAAGAGGTGCAGGAATTCAGATAGTATTTTCATATCATTGTGTATTGCAAGTGAATTGATTGAATCTATCACCACCACGGCAATGTCCTTGACATTCCTGTTCAGTATATACTGCGTTTTAAGCATTATATTTTCAAGCATTGTGGGACTTTCCACGTAAACAGCGTTCTTTTTTAATTCGGATACATTCATCATGAGATGCGAAATACAATCCACGAAGAACACCCTGTTCTCATCTATGCCGTATATTTCCATTATGCTTGATATGCTCTTTGATGGAATTGTAGCAGATATGTATATCATATAATTATTCTTCTTTACAGTGAACTCCTCCATAAGGGCCTTTATGGTATCTATATAGCTTGAGAGTGAACTGTTTATGCCGATGGAAATTGGTTCGTTGTATTCCTGAAGCTTTTTCCTGAACTCATCCGTGTTCATATGTACATTTCACCCCCACCCTTGAGCAGGGGTACGAGAAGTATGCCAATGCTTGTAATATCAAGAACATAGGTGGCCCTGGAATGTGAAGTGCCCCTCATCTTCACCACCCTGAGCGTCCTGAGCAAATCCCCCTTCCTCTCAAGATTACCCAGGAGAATTATTCCATCCGAAACCGCTTCCTCCACACCGTACTGTGAGTATCCCCTTGCTGATGGTAATAATTCAGAAACAAGCAGCGTTGTGCAACCAAGTTCAGAAAGTGCCTTGCTCAACCTGAGTATGAACTCCATGATCTTTTCCTCCGTCTGTAGCCTGTAACAGATGGATGTGATTGAATCTATGACCACGCGCTTTACCCCAAACTCCTTTACTATTTTCACTATATTCTGGATTAAGATGTTTATGTCATCAAGTGAAAACTGTAATTTATTCATACCCAGCTTTTCATAGATTTCGGGTATATCAACAAATATTATACCCTTCTGTATCATCTCCTTGGAAAAGAAATCGTAATTTATGAGATTTTCAAGAAGTTTTTCTGAAGCCTCAGTAACTGAAATGTAGAGCCCCTTTTCACCCGACATGGCACCATGGACCAGAAATTCTATACTCAGGGTAGTTTTTCCCGTGC
>CAYSIM010000102.1:3287-3621 GCA_964431165.1 uncultured Thermoplasmatales archaeon
ACCCGTAATAAGAACGGTATTACCCTTGGGGATGCCGCCATTAAGTATGTTATCCAATGCCTCTATACCTGTGGGACAACGTTCGCGGACGTTGTTCATATGATTAGTTATGAATATACTACATAATTAATTTTTTCTTGAAAATTGAAGATTGTTAACTAAGTATTAAAGGAGAAAAATTTATTTTTTATATGATTTGTTGCAGGTGTCAAATTCGGGAGGAATTACTATGATAGACACCTGCAATGATAATATAGAAAAGAAAAATAAAAAGATTTGGTCTTACTACAATAAGTCTTTAGTTGATAGGGCAGTTATACTTCTTGATCTTTCA
>CAYSIM010000103.1:0-3521 GCA_964431165.1 uncultured Thermoplasmatales archaeon
ATCATATGCACCTTCACCTTTTTCAGGTAAATTTATAGTAAATGGTGCAGGTATCAATATCTCAATTGCATTTTATCTCGTTATGTACAGAGTTACATTCAGCGAAAATGGTCTTCCAACCGGTGACATATGGTGGGTAAATCTTTCCAACGGCCAGGCTTTTTCACTTACAGGGAATAAGCTTACCTTTACCGAACCGAACCGTACATATTCCTTCAAGATATTTGCACCTGATATGAGATACTATCCAGTACCATCCCATGGCAATTTCAAGATTGCAGGGCAGGATATTTTCGTGCAGATAACATTCTACCCATTCACTTACAACGTTAATTTCGGTGAAACAGGTTTACCGCAGAACACAACTTGGTTCGTGAACATATCAAACGGTGAAGTATACTCAGGAAATACAAGCATTATTTCCTTCAAGGAAATAAATGGAACATATTCATTCACAATTTCCACTTCAGACAAAAGGTTCTACCCTGTACCTCTTTCAGGTACATTTACGGTTAATGGAAATAATATTCAGGTTTCAATAGAATTCTTGCCCGTGAAATACAAAGTGATATTCAATGAGTACGGACTACCATCCGGTACCACTTGGTACATTAACATCTCCGGTGGTGCTTCCTATTCATCCACCAATGGAACAATTTTACTATACCTTATGAATGGTACATATACTTGCACCATATCTACGGACAACAATCTATATTCTCCTTCCACTCCCGTAATAACATTTACTGTTCAGGGTAAAAACATTCAGGCTCAGATCTATTTCTATCTTGTTACTTACACCGTAACATTTAGGGAGTCTGGACTTGGACCAAATACACTTTGGTTCATTAACCTGACCAATGGAAAATCCTTCTCCACCAGAGGAGATACAATCACCATAAACGAGCCAAATGGCACCTATTCATTTTCAGTTGCAGTAGCAAACAAGATTTATCGTCCACTTCTGGCAGAGGGATCATTCATCGTGAATGGCACTTCAGTTAGCATTCACATAACATTTGAGAAAGTTACATATAATATCACATTTTATGAAAATGGCCTACCTTCAGGTACCCTGTGGTTCATAAACATTTATGGAACAGGCAATTTCAGTGGTACTTATAGCATTAACATAAAGCTTCCCAACGGAACATATTATTATTCGGTATTCTCTGTGGATAAAAGGTATTTTGCAAATGGTGGAACATTCACAGTAAATGGATCATCAGTAAATATATATGTAATATTCCATCCAGTTACATATGCTGTAATTTTTGAAGAACAGGGTCTATACAATGGCACCGTCTGGTATGTAAAGGTGGGGAACATAACGGAATACAGTAGCTCTAATGAAATCAAATTCCTACTACCCAATGGTTCTTACAATTTCTCTGTAATACCAATACAGGGTTATAGGGCAAATATTTCATCGGGCCAGATCACTGTTAATGGAGGAAATCTTACACTTTATATTTCCTGGCAGATGCTTACCTATGCTGTAATAGTGAATGTCAATGGAATATCCAATGGTACACAATGGTCAGCCACGTTGTCAGGTAAAACATTCTTTGGGAAGAGCATCAATGAAACACTCAATTCCACGACTGGAAAAATCGTTTTCTACGTACCAAATGGCACTTATAGCTACACTGTACATCTTCCTGCTGGATATCAAACAAGTCAGGGATCCAGTGAAATCAAGATTAACGGTACAGCAGTGGAAAAGACAATTCCAGTGCAAAGTTCCTCGGATTACTATTTATGGGCAGGAATAATTTCATTTATAATAGCAATCGTAATAATAACATGGTTAATTTTTGGTAGGAAGAAAAAGAAAAAGGGTGTAAAACCCTGGAATGAAATAACCAAAAAATAAACCTCTTTTTATTTTTTTAATAAAAAGATTCCACATAGTTTGATTTCACTTACCAACAAATTTTTCTTAAAAAAATTTATCGTAAAATTTACTATTTTATTTTTAATAAATTATATGAATTTATTCATCATTTATGTAGTAAATAAAATTACTTAACAATTAATATGTAATCAATTCTTTAATATTATTATACCTTCTGATGGGAGCATAGTGACCACCTCCCACTATTGAAATAGCGGTAATCCATTTAAGATTCCATGTGGCGGAGGCCTGTATGTTCAGGGATCTTTTCAATTCCATCATCCACGTTCTGGGATGAGTCACTCCAATCCCAGCACCCTCGTCTTTCAACTCACATGGACCGTGGTTATTCCTTTCACCATGAAGTTTATGCTTTCTCCCTTATCTGTGCCTTCTTTCTCGCCAAATTTTGAAATCTATTTGCATCCGATAACTCAATTTTATCATTCTTCACAATTAAATCAAGATATAATTTGGCAGTATAGGTCATACGCTCAGAAATGCAATTAATAATATCCCTACTTCTTTTTTTTTGATTTCATTGGAAACAGGTATCTTAATTGTCTTCATTATTTCCATAACTTTCATTTTTCTCTCGAATAATATTTGGATATATCTGCTCTGTATCCTATCTTTAAAAAGGTAGGGATTAGAGAGTATTTCTATCCTAAATAACATATAATCAAAATCTATAAAATGGTTAGGATATATAGCTCCACAAAAATAATTCTATTAAAAGATTTAAAATTTTGAATTTCCAAGATTTAAAAAAGATGAATTTCCATATACAGCCAGGCATAATATTTATTAATGTAAAATTTTATGTTGTATAACTTCTGTTATACAACATTGATTTTTAAATATGGAGTTATAAAGAAATATTCTTTATGTTATTAATTAAATTTTTTAACATTATTTATTAAGTTAGTATATTTTTAAACATAAAATTTATTATATGAGTTTTTTATATAATAGTGAAATGTTTGAAAATTTAAATCAATTGCTTAATTCAAAAAAAGGGTATTCCTTGATTATCAAGGGTCCCCCGGGTAGTGGAAAAACTACACTTTCATTATCTTTATTACAGCACTTTATGAATAATGGAAAAACAATTTATTTTTCTACAAGAACAGGGGATGTTAGTCTACATCAGCAATTTCCTTGGCTTAAAAAATTGGAAAAGAACATAAGGGTGCTGGTAGCATCCGAAAACCTTCTCTCAGAAATTGCTGGAGATTTGAATGAAAAAGAATATGCAGAAATGGCAAAATATTTTTTAAGGGAATTAAATAAAAATAGGAGTGTATCGAGAATTTTCTTAAAATCATATTTGAAAGATCTTAAAATACCTGAATTAAAGCATTTATATAGGGAAGTAGAATCATCGCTACCTGACAAAACGTTTCTAGTAATAGATTCACTTGAAGGTATTTCATCTAGGTATAGAGTAAACGAGGCTGTTCTGACTTATATTATACAAAAAGATATTGTAGAAAATGCAGATTCAACAGTAATTTATGTATCAGAAAAAGAGGGCGAATCTCCAGAAGATTATGTGGTAGATGGCATTATTAACATTTTCAACAGAATAGAAGATGGAAGGAGATTCAGGGAAATGTCAATA
>CAYSIM010000104.1:0-3514 GCA_964431165.1 uncultured Thermoplasmatales archaeon
CCAATTATGTGTGTGCAATTTTTTATTATGCTTTTTGGAACTTTTTTTAGAACTATTATGTTTTTTGGTTAATTAGTCATCATACCTCCTTTTTTTATTTCTTTGAGGCAAGATTTACATACACTATTATTCGTGCTTAATTTGCACATTTTGAAATTCATCTTAAGAGCAACCTTACCTCAAACTAATGGTCGGGTTTTTAACCCATGTTCTAAACTGAGGGGTTCAGATTGCTCTTCTTATCATCTTGACATATTGATCAAATGTCATTTTTTCCTTAAGCATGATATATATCACTGAAAGCAATCTCCTTTCTGCTGCTATTTTTGCCTTGCCTTTTCCTTTTGTAGGAATTAGGCTCTTATAATATATTGAAATTGGTGAATCAGGACTTACATTAATATGAATAGCTAAACATTCATCAAGTATCCACCTGATCCATTTATTCCCTTCTTTTGTAATATGTCCTTTCCATTCTTTTGTACCCGATTGATATTCCCTCGGTACTAGACCTGCATAAGATGCTAAATTCTTTGAATTCATAAACCTGTTAATATCACCAATTTCCATTGCAAGTAATAATGATCCGTACTTGCTTATGCCAGGAACTGTATCTATGATCTTAGAATATTCGTTTTCAGAATATTTTTTATCTATTTCTTTTTCAGTTTCCCTAATCTTTTCATTGATTTCCCTTAAAAGCCTGTAGAGCTGGTCTATCATTATTGTTTTATCTTTCACAGTTTCAAGGTATTCATAAGTTAATCTTTTAACATTTAGATCTTCCCTATCAAGCTCAAAGTGAATTCTGTTCTTTATTCTTGTTCTCATCTGTACAAGGAAATACCTGTACCTGCATAGATGTCTTATGTCTCTAATTTCTCTTGGAGGTATCCATACCTCTGGCAGTACCCCTACCTTTTCCAAATCAATTAACCTCTTCGCATCTAGTTCATCTGTTTTTATAGTAGCATCTGCTATTAACCTTGCTTTTTTAGGATGTGCAATCTTTACTGGAACATTTAAGTCTTCAAGATACCTTAAAGTTCTCTCAGATACTGATCCAGCCTCTATTATCACGCTATCTATATCCTCTTCATCTTTAAGAAAATTAGACCATCCCTGCTCAGTATTAGGAAATTTCAATTTTGTAATCACTGTGTTATTCTCTTCAATAATCCCTAGGCAGTATTTCTTATGGATATCCACACCAATTATGCTAATACTTTCACCTCCTGAGAAAGGCACATATTGAAATGGCCTTTCTACTATTTAAGGAAAAAACATTTCAAACTATCGTCAAAGCGATGAAAAATATTTTTATGTCTGAAAAATATGAATAAAAATATGGACATATTTTCAATAGTGATATTTATTATTACCGTTATTGGTAGCTTATCTACTATTTTTTATATCTTAGATTATTTAAAAAAGAATAAAAAAATCACTTGGAAAGATGTAACTAAGGCTTCTGAAAATTTATTTAGTAAAATGGCTAGGGATAAATACAATCCCACAATGATTATTGGTATAGGAAGAGGAGGCTCAATTATAGGCGCTCTTATTTCAGGACTATTTGGCCACATTCCTTTAATTGTCATTGATAGAAAATATACTTGGATAAATGGTAGAAGATATGATGATATTATTTTAAAGGTCGATTTTCCAGAAAATTTACTAGAGAGGGTTCTGCTTGTCTCAGGGGAAACTCATACAGGTAATACTATTAGATTTTATTACAATTATTTTCAAAAAATTGGTGCAAAGGAAATAAAAAAAGCTACCTTTTTATATTCAAAAGAATCTGTTGAAAACATAGATTACATAGGATTAATTGGTAAAGGAAATGAAAAATTGCCTTGGATGTTAAATGAAAATTATGTCAAGGAAGATAGGAATGAAGAAGAGTATAATAAAATAAAGCATACTGAAGAAGAAAATAAGGATAGGGTAGTTTATCTTGTAAGACACGGAGAAACAATTGCTAACGTTGAAGAAATATTTTCAGGAGTTACCAATGTTGAATTAACTGAAAAAGGAGTATTTCAGGCTCAAAAAGTGGTTGAATTTTTATATAATGAACATATCGAAAGAATCTACACTAGCCAATTAAAAAGGGCTTTAGATTTTGCTAGGATAATTCAAGAAAAAACAGAGACAAAAATAATTATTGATCAAAGATTGAGTGAATTAGATTATGGTGATTGGGAGGGATTGAGTAAAAATGAAATAAAAGAAAAGTATGGTTTATTATATCAGCAGTATGAAGAAAATCCAATAAGCTATAGGCCAAAAAATTCTGAGGGTATCAACAATGGGTTAAATAGAATCTTAGAATTCTGGTCTGATCTTAAATATTTAATGGCTGAAGAAAATATTAAAAGAGTAATAGTCATAATTCATAATGACATCGGTAGATTATTATTATGCAAAATTAAGGATATTCCCATAAATAGGTATAGAGATTTAAATTTAGATAATGGGTCAATAACAAAAATTGTACTTGGAAAATATAAAGAACAAATAGTTTTTGAAAACAAAATTGCTTGACAAAATATTCAAATTAGACATGCGGAGAATATGTAATTTTTCCTATATTTTTAGACTTTTTTAAAAATGTTTTAAATATAATATTTGGTTAATTTAAATATGAATTTGGCCATTGAAAGCTAGTGGAAACTGCCAATATTAGAATTATCATATGTGACAGGTACAGGACACGCGCAAGTGATAAATGTTTCAAAGCATTGATGAAAAAGGAAAATGCCTTTAGCAATTATAATAAAAAAATTATTTGCCGATCATTTGTGCAATAGTTGTATTAATGTATTCTGCTTCTTTCTTTTTCAAGATTCCTCCTAAACCTCCCCATGGCAATGAATCTAAAATCTACACTATATCCTAAAAATTTTGAACCATTGGGTGTTACAGGCACTTTTGTTGAAATCTTGATGAAACCGCTGCCAATGAATGAAGATGCTTTTGCATATATACCAGTTATACTTGAAAGGCTGACCATAAATGATCCCGCGTTGTTAAGATAATTGTTTATTTCTAAGATATTTACCTGTGAAAGACTCTTCTGGACCATTCCAGACAACCTGGAGAAAATGGTAAGACCTACCATTGCCGTTGCCATACTTGCACCTTTGGCCCTTGAAAGAAAAATGATGTTTTTATTCGTTATGAATATTGTCCCGGATAATGGTGGTCTTCTTACAACTCTACCATCTATTCTAGAAAGCATTGCTCCAGGAGTGCTAAAAAGAAGAACTTCCTGCTCAGATATAGATTGATTCTGCTGAACATTTTGGCCTGGATACTGTTGCCCAATCTGCTGAGAACCAGTGTTTTCTGGGTAAATTGTAGGAGTTATGTTCTTTTGAGGTTGAAATCCAGTCGGATACTGCTGCTGTGGTGGATAACTGGGTGGTTGTTGTCCATGATATCCCGGGGATTGTTGTGGAGGGGGATAATTAGGCGGTGGACCTGGAGGTACCTGCTATCTAGAATA
>CAYSIM010000105.1:0-3373 GCA_964431165.1 uncultured Thermoplasmatales archaeon
AACGGATTTTTAGAATAATCCTCTATTATCAAAGAGATTGTTAAGATTTTGTCGTATTTTTCATATTCTTCAATAAATTTATTATTGGAATTGTTCAACAAAGTAAAAAACCTGAGCATTTTTAAATATTCAATTACATTACTTATTAATGCAATTTAAAATTATACATAAAAAGATACTTGATGCCCTAGAAGACAAAGATCTTAGAAGGGGTTCCAAAGAAAGTACGAAGAATGAATTTTTCAACAGAAAAAATGCAATTTTAAGATACACCGACATGGATAAATGGGCAAAAGAAGTTCGTTTGGCAAAGGAAAATGTATTGAAAAATCTTCAGGAGTATTTGGATAAATTCAGTGAGAATGTTAGAAAAAAAGGTATGTTTCTGCATCTGGCAAATAACGCTGAGGAAGCAAGGGGCATTTTTCTTAATATTCTGAAAGAAGATAAGTTTGTAGTAAAAAGCAAAAGTATGGTGGGTGAGGAAATTTCCCTTAGGGAATTCTTAGAGGAAAAAGGTATTAAAATATTCGAAACTGACCTGGGGGAATTCCTTGTCCAGATTTCAGGTGGTAAACCAGCACATATGGTAACACCCGCTGTAAACATAACCAAAGAAAGGGCTTCTGCACTCCTTGAAAATTATATAGGAAAAAGGACAGATAACATTGAGGAGATGGTTCTAGGTGTGAGAAAATTTATGAGGGGAATATTTTTCAGGGCCGATGCGGGTATAATAGGTGCAAATGCCATTTCCAGCGATGGAGAAGTTATTTTTATTACAAATGAAGGTAACGGTGCGCTTACACAAATACTCCCCAAAAAAATTGTTGTAATAACATCAATTGAAAAAATCCTTCCAAGTTTAAAGGAATGCATAGAAGAGGCATTTTTGCAGACAGCATTTGATGGTTATAGGAGCATATCATACATACATGTGATAGAAAATCCAGGAGATAAGGAGATTCACATTGTCCTATTGAATAATGGCAGAAGGGAGGCTATTTCCACATTTTTATCTGATACACTTTTATGCATAAAATGCGGTTCCTGCCAACTGGCCTGCCCTGTATTTAAGGAGGTGGATGGTGCCTGGGGGTATATTTATACAGCTGCTATAGGTGTTGCCTGGACTTACATCACAGGTGATAAAAAGATGGCAATTTCACTTTCCTATATTTGTCTTTCCTGCGGTATATGCCATAAGGTCTGCCCTATGGAAATAAATATACCTGAAATCTTGAGAAGAATCAGAACTTTTCATTGAGTAAACTCAAAGAGATTTAAAAAATCCTTAAGTTCCCTATTAACATAAAGTATGGAAAGTATGGCATATATCTCTCTCAGCGTATTGAAATCAAGATCTTTATTGTATTCTAGAAGCTTATCAAATGCAAATTTATTTATCAGATAGAAATATTCTTCAAATTTTTGCCTGTTATTTATCCTGAAACCCATTTCTCCAAGTATATCGAAAAGAATGTTCTCTTTCATTTCCCTCATATCCTTTAAATAAGAATCCCTGAAAAATGAATCCGTTGAAATAATGAATATTTTAGCGGATCTACCATAATATGCTTCATAATTTTTACCTTTTTTTTCTTTTTTCACTACCTTAACAAGACCATATTTTTCCAGTTTTTTTACATGCCTATGTATGTTTGATTTATCCTTTTTAAGAAGGGATGAAAGTTCCGATATGCTCATTTCCCTGTACTTAAGTAGCTGCAATATTGCATTTCTTGTACTTTCCATCGCTGCCTTTATTGCAAGTGGATTTTCAATTATTTCCATCTCTTTCATAATTGTTTATTAAATTGTATAATTAATAATTTTTCCTTAATTTTTAATGAATAGAAAAATTAATATACCAAATTTTAAATATCTAAATAGGTGATAAAAAAATGGAAAGTAACGTGGAAGAATTATCAAATATTCTAAATCAATTAGGGTTGCCAAAAAATGTTGCAAAAACCCTTGCCTATCTTAGGTATCATGAAGATTCCCTGGCGGTGGATATAGAATTCAACATGGGATTGAGACAGCCTGAGGTTTCCGTGGCCATTCAATATCTTCTTTCAAAAAACTGGATAAAAAAGAAAAATGTAAAAAAGGAAGGAAAAGGAAGACCTGTTAGGATCTACAGGTTATCTAAATCATTTGAAGAAATAATTAAGGAAATTGAAGAGGAAAAGAAGGACAGTATTTCAAAGATTGAAATGCTCATGGAAAAACTCAAAAAATTTTACTGATTCTTTCAATACTTCCATCCTTTTTACCTACTATGATAATATCAGCTAGATTCTGGAAAAATCCTGTTTCTATTACCCCCGGTATGGATTTTAAATCACTATGAATTTTTTCTACATCTTCCTCGATTTGAATGTCCAGTATGAAATTACCATTATCAGTGATAAAAGGATTTTCACCGCCTCTTAGAATAGCCCTGTAACCCAGATCCTCAATCCTCTTCCTTGTGGCTTTATATGAAAATGTAAGTATTTCAACAGGTAACATTGAGCCCTTGAAGCTATCTTTAATTTTAAATTCATCCACAATTATTATCCTGTGAACTGAATTATATGCTAGAATCTTTTCTCTAGTAAGTGCACCTCCACCCCCCTTTATAAGCCTCATCTTTCCATCTACCGCATCTGCACCATCTATGTAAACATCACATTTATCCTCAATATCAATAATTTTGTAACCCTTTTCAATAAGTAGTCTTTCTGTCCTTTTCGATGATGGAATTTTACGTTTTTTATATTCAATTTTACCATTTCATCAATGAGAGCTTCCACAGTAGTTCCGCTTCCCATTGCCACAATTTCATTTTCTCTAATAAATTTCAAAGCTTCTTTAGCAGCAATTCTTTTCATGGATTCCCTATCCATGGTTTTCTCCATGTTCACTAATTATTTAAAGAAAATGGAATAAAGATTTTATATATATTCCAAAATTACATGATTTTTTTATTATTTTTAAGATTAGTATGATTGGAAAAATACAGTGTCATAGAAATTCTATCCAGTATAACTACTTCCCTTCATCTGATTCCCATCTTTTGACAGAATCATTATTTCATTAGAAAATCTCTTCCTGTTATTTTAAAATTGTATTATGTGGAAAACATCAATTTCTTATTTCTCGATTTTTTTGAATATCTTTTTTTTATTAATCTTTTCTTGTATGGCTTAACAAAAACCTTATTAATCATTTCCAGGATAGTAATAGAATAGTATGCCATATTTAACAAGCAATTTATTTTTTTATGAAAACTATTATGTAAATTATTTTTTAAAGTGATCTGTATGAATAAAGTGAACTACCCCTCGCTTTCGCAAGGGGCTTCCTGCTTCATAGAAAAGACTTG
>CAYSIM010000106.1:0-3088 GCA_964431165.1 uncultured Thermoplasmatales archaeon
ACTCTACCTCAACAATCCATCAGATAAAATCAATATAACACCTGTCCTAGGTGCTAATGGAGAATATTCATTCTCACAGCAGATAACAGGATTCTATAACGGACTGAATGCAGTGTTCGTCTCAGTTACCAATGGAAACAATGTTACCACAATAACACCTGTTTTCTTCTACTATCAACCCACAACATATGTTAGCTCTGGATATTTCAACAACACACTTTCAGGCAAACTTAGCGAACTAAGTTCACAATTAAATAATACACTTTCAGGATATTTCGGAAGCACCATGGGCTTTACATCTCTTGTGCTAGTAATACTTGCATTCATAATAGCAATAGTTGCACTTGTATTATCAATGAGGAAACCGAAACAGCCAGAATTGAGAGAGACACCGGAGGAAAAGAAGGAATAAATTCCTCCAAAATTTTTTTATTTTTTTATGATAATAAAAAATGAGAAGGAAATAGATTTTCTGATAAAGGGCCTTTCTTTTTTTGCCACTGGAGGGGGAGGATTGCCTGAAAGGGGAAGAAAAAGATTACTTGATGCATTCAGGATGAGTAATTACCTTGAATTTTTAAAACCGGAAGAACTGGATGGAAGTATGATATCAGCCTGCACTTTTTACATGGGTAGTGCTTCACCGGATACCAATGAAATTATTTTGAAAAGAAAAAGATTTGAATTTGAAGAAATAATCCATGAGAATCCCATTATTCCGGCCATAAAAATACTCGAAAATTTTTTAGGAGAGAAAATTGATGCAATAATATCCCTTGAGACGGGTGCAGGGACAACTGCAGGGTCATTTTCAGCTGCATCTTTATCTGGAAAATATTTCATAGATGGTGATTATGTTGGCAGGGCCATACCGGAAATATATCAGAGTACTCCTCACATTTACGGAAAAAATTTTACACCCATGTCTGCCGTGGACAAATTTGGAAATGAAATGGTAATAAAAAATTCAAGAAGCGTTGTTTCCCTTGAAAGGATTGGTAAAATGATAAGTGAATCCTCTTACACATCCCTGGGAATGGCAGGGATAGTTTTGAGTATAAAGGATCTCAGGGATATTTACATCCCTGGAACTGTTTCAAGGGCACTGGAGGTGGGCAGGATTCTTTCAGGTGAAAATCCATTGAAGAATCTCTATGGAATCATAGAATATAATTTACTGTTCAAAGGTAAATTAGTAAGAAGGGAATGGGAAGATAGGGAAGGGTACATGGAGGGAAACCATTATTTTAATGGTAGAGGGGAATTTGAAGGTAGAACGCTAAGAATATGGTTCAGAAATGAGAATCATCTTGCTTGGATGGATGGTGAACTGCTAGCTTCGAGCCCAGATCTGATAGTTGTTCTAAGAGAGGATGATCTTTTACCCTTAAACAATACATCAATGTTGGAGAATGAAAAGGTAATTGTACTTTCACTTCCAGCCGATGAAAAATTAAAAGTGCAGAAGGGGTTGGATTTGCTAGGACCCAGGCATTTTTCCTTTGATTATGATTATACACCTTTCAAGGGAATATCATCTCAATGATTGTACAGATGAATCAACGTATTAAGAAATCATTGAAAGAAGCTGCATTACCCTGTAACCTTCCTGGATATTCCTTGCTCTGTATAATAGGGTATATGCGTCCTTTCTCTCAATACCCGGAATAAGTTCCCCCGCATCTGCAAAATCACTTTCCCTCATTTTAAATTCGAATATTTTTTCCTCTGGAGACCTGAGAGGGGGAATTCCATTTTTTCTAAAATTTTCAACAGCAATTTCCAATTTTTCCCTGATATTTTTTTCCACATTTGGGATGGATTCCATTATTGCGGAAAGCCTAGATATTGATCTCTTCGTTATAACATATTCCGTCCCTGGAGATATGGAATTAACATCATCCTTCAGCTTATCATCACCTGCCACGAATATTACAGGAACACCATTTTCACCTGCAAGCAGAGCATTCAGGTAGAATTCGCTCGCCCTTCTTCCATTGAATTTTATTTCACTGAAAGAAAGACCGCTGTAAGTATGTTCAAGGATAGAATGCATTGTACCTGCAGGGGAATGGTAACCTAGAAATACTGCAAAATCGAATCCTTCATCTATTCCATATACCATTGAAATGGGTCTCAGGGATCCGCGTATAAGTTTAACATATTCTGGCATCTTTTCGTAGTATATGTTCCCCATATACCAGTGCGAATCAGCAACTGAAATTTCATCTACACCCTTTTTATGAAGTATTTCACAGACAAGAAGTGTAATTCTTGTGGCAATTTCCCTTCCTTCCTGGTGAAGAAAGGCTTTGGGTGCAGTCTGTGCAACGTGGTAGATCCCTGGCATACCTTCCATATCCACTGAGATATAAGCCTTCATAAATGGTAATAATTTTCACTCCTTAATTTACTTTTCCAGTAGGGTAAATGAAAAACCGGGAAATAATAAATATCACTATTCAATTATCCTTTACTATGATTGAGAATATTACTTTTAAAAGTATAAAAATAAAAATGAAAAAGCCATTCCGGATTTTCTTAGGTAGCTCTGATGTGTATGAGGGATTTATTGTGAAAGTTGATACAGACGAAGGTGTGTCCGGTTATGGTGAGGCAGTACCCACGCCCTACATCACTGGAGATACTCTGGGATCCATTGAGGAAGAGTTAAAGGGTTTTTCAGATATTTTGAGAGGTGAAGGAATATCACCTGAATGCCTTGATGAAAAAATGAAAAAAAAGTACAGGAGTTCCAGGGCAAGCAGGGCCGCAATAGACATGGCTATCTGGGATATAATTGGAAAATTATCAAACAAACCTGTTTACCATCTAATAGGGAATTACAGTGATGATATTAAAACATCATATACCGTAGATCTTGTAGATCCACCGGATGCAGAGGAAATGGCAAAATCATTCCTTTCCCAGGGTGTCAGGGTGTTCAAAATAAAAATGGGATCAGGTCTGGAAAAGGATGTAGAAAGGGTAAGGCGTGTAAGGGAAATAGTGGGTGATGACAAGACTATTTATGTTGACTTCAATCAGGCTTACAGTCCAAAAATGGCTTTGAAAGTGATTAGTGGTA
>CAYSIM010000106.1:3140-3359 GCA_964431165.1 uncultured Thermoplasmatales archaeon
AGCACACGATTTGAATGCACTGAAATGGGTAAGACAGCAGAGCGAAATACCTGTGATGGGAGATGAATCCATATTTTCCATTTATGATGCATCCAGGGTAATTTCAATGGAAGCAGTTGATATGATCAATATTAAATTAATGAAGGCTGGAGGAATTACGGAGGCAATTAAGATCGTTGACCTGGCAGAATCTTTCGGAATTCCCGTGATGATAGGATG
>CAYSIM010000107.1:0-3352 GCA_964431165.1 uncultured Thermoplasmatales archaeon
ACTATTATTTCAAAATGCACCCTTTCCTTGTAAAATGGTGTGCTTCTACCCTGTGCCCTTGGCATATTTTTCTTAACCGTAATACCTTTTTTTACAAGTATTGAATGTATGATAAGATTGTCCACATCTAGATCCTGATTTTCTGCATTTGCTTCCACATTTGCAATCAGTTCAAGAATATATTTTGAAACCTTAACAGGATATCTCCCAGGACCCATCCCCTTTCTATGGGAAACTGAATCCAGATGCCTTCTGAAGGGTATTGCTGCCTTTTTTTCTATTACCTTTTCAAGATAATCCTTTGCCTCTTGGAGTTTCATTCCCCTTAAAAATCTGGCCACCTCTAGCGAATCCTTTACGGATACATTAACATCCACCAACCTTGCCTTGGCAGATTTTTTGGGTAATTCCTTTACAGTGTAATACATCATTTTTATCACCATCATTTCAGAGGTACATATTTGGATGATCTTGTAGCACCTACACCAGGGCTGGAATGCTTTACCTCTTTCCTTGTCAGGGCAAATTCACCCAGATAATGACCCAGCATCTCAGGTTTTATTTCAAATTCTATGTAATCCTTACCATTGTGCAACTGTACCCTTTTTCCAATGAAAGCTGGAAGTATTACCATATCCCTTATATGTGTTTTAACAACTTCAACATCAGGGTCTGAGAGTTCCTGGAAAACCTTCATCTGCTCGCTATTCCATCCCCTCTTGAGTGTTCTCCTCACCCTTGCAGGCATTATGGGTATGAGTTCCTCAAGCTTCATTGTAAGGAGTTGATCAATGGTATATCCTCTATAAGTGAATTCCTTTGCCCTTTCCAGGGCAAGTTTCCTTGATTTTCTTACCCTTCTTCTCGCACTTTTTTCCGAAGTTACCATTTTTTTGGCCATTTATAAATCACCTCTTCCTCTTGGGCGCAAATCTGCCTACCTTTCTACCAGGTGGTGTATTCTTTGAAACTGTGCTGGGTCTTCCTATATGCTGATGGTTACCACCACCATGAGGATGATTTACTGCATTCATAGCTACACCTCTTACAGTGTAGGGTTTCTTTGCTCTGCTCTGTAGAGCATGTATTTTATTTCCTGCCTTAAGGAATGGTTTATCTTCCCTCCCTGCACCAGCCAGAGCACCCACCACTGCCCTGCACCTGGGGTCTAGAAGCTTGAATTTTCCAGAAGGTAATAGAACTGTTGTTTTTTCACCGTGCGAAACTATTGTTGCAAAAGATCCTGCAGTCCTGACCAACCTGCCCCCGTCAAATGGAAGTAGTTCTATATTATGTATCGGTATGCCTTCTGGAATCTGGCCAAGGGGAAGTATGCTCCCCTCCTTTATGGGTGCGTTTTTTCCTATATATATGGTGTCGCCTATTGCAATGCCAGAAGGTGCAAGCATATAGTAATAATCCTTATCGAATTTTACTACCGCCACAGGAGCAGTATGGCTTGGATCGTTCATAAGTTCAAGTACCACGCCCTCACCCTCCTCCAGCTCCGGCAATTTTATATCAGCCACATACCTGTGCGAAGGTGCCCTGTATACCGCCGTTCCTGCACCACGCCTTCTTGATCTTATTCTTTTTCCCATTTTTCACCACCTCAGAATATTCCTATTCTAACGGCAATTTCATCTGCCCTATATTCAGGTTTCAGTTTTACCACTGCCTTTTTCCCTTCCCTTGTAATAAGTATCTACCTTAACTCCGAATATCTTTTCAACTGCCCATTTTATCTGATTTCTTTTAGCATCGCGCCTTACTATGAATGTGATCTTATTTTCCTTTTCTATGAGCATCATCGCCTTTTCAGTTACATATGGTTTTATTATGATTTCATATTCATTCATATTATCCACCCCCTGATTTCATCCAGAGCACTCTTTGAAAATATTGTTAATCTACCGGGCATCGCACCCGGGGCCAGAATTTCAGTATTTATTTCCGATGGTGTTATCACCTCAACACCAGGTATATTGCTGAATGATCTGAGAGCTTTATCCTTATTTTTTAAAATGATCAGGACGCTCTTGGGTGTATAGTATTTCCTACCCCTCATTTTTCCTCTGCCTGCCCTTATTTTCTGGCCATCCTTTGCTCTCTGTATATCTTCCTCTAGACCAAGATTCCTCAATATTTCTAATGCCTGTGAAACTTTTTCCACATTTTCTATGGAATCATCAACTACAACAGGTAGGGTTATTTCATCCTTGAACCTGTGTCCCCTTTTCTTCACCATTTCCTTATTTGCTGTTTGTGCAAGGGCGGAAAGTTTGGAAAGCAGTTTTTCCTTCTTGTTCATTTTTCTTGACCAGTCCCTTTTCGTGGTAGGTGCATGTGCTGTTCTACCACCTACCATATTGTTCATTATTACACCCCTGTCCCCATTTGGTATTCTCTGAACCCTGGCCCTTCCATGGTTAGGACCCCAGTTGTGTCCTACCCTTCTCAACCCTGCCAGGGGTGATACGCCATAGGGTTGTCTAGAATTGGACTGCATTACTTTAATCGCTCTCTTTATGAGATCAGGCCTGAATGGATATTCAAATGCCTTTGGTAGCTGAACCTGTGATTTCACATTACCCTCAAGGTCATAAATATTTACTATCATCCATCATACCCCCTGCTTTGAACTCCTTGAAGCATACACAATCTTTATTTCATTAACATCTTCATCTGTGGGCCTGATTGGATCCCTGAATCTAACCACTCTTTTCACAGATCCTGGAATGGAACCATGGACCAGAACGTATGGATTCCTTACCAACCCATAGTGCAGAAATCCACCAGCAGGATTTATATCCTCTTCAAGTTCATTACCCTTTTTGCTGACAATTTTCAAAATTCTTTTATTGTATTCTGTCCTCTGCTGGAAACCCATCTGTCCAGCCATAGGGACTGTATACATTACCCAGTTAGGATGCCAGGGACCTAATGTACCTATCATTCTTCTATGCTTCCTATTCTTTCTTGGAAGAAGTTTAATCCCGAATCTTTTTACATGACCCTGGAATCCCTTTCCTTTTGTAACAGATATAACATCAACGAGCTTGCCAGGCTGGGAGAAATCAGTGAAATTAATCTCCTTACCTAGTTTCTGTAAAGCGAATTTTACCCTTTCTTCCAATGTGCCACCGCCCACCCTTATTTCCATTATTTCAGGTGTTTTGGAAGGCACACCTGTTACTAAGAATGGTTTTGTATATGTAATTAGCCTTACTTCATCTATTTCGGATAAGTTAATATTTTTTAACTTCTCATCCTGCGGCTGTTTTGGTATTGAAACCCTTTTGGCCAGTTCCTTATCAACACTGTTCGTCCAGATTTCAGACGAAACCTGATA
>CAYSIM010000108.1:0-3349 GCA_964431165.1 uncultured Thermoplasmatales archaeon
AATATGCCCACTGCGAAAGTCCCGAGAAGAAATGTGGATATTATGATCATTATAAAATTCTGAAATGGTATTGTAATTATTATTAAAAAAGCAGTTACTGCCATGGATGTGAGTAATAATTTTCCATGGCCGAATCTATCAAGCAAATGACCTCCTAGAGGACCTCCAAGAACTCCAGAGAAAAGAATTAGGGATGAAATGTAGCCCGATAGTACATCAGCCATACCCTTTTCCTTTATCAAATAAGAATCCAAAAGCTGTGCTGTGGCAAAGTATGTACCCCAGAATCCTGCAAGCGAAAGTGCAAGGAATATTATATTCTTATTCATTATTATTTTCATATAACTACTTTCTTCACCGCTCTTCACATCCGGAAGTGTGATATGATTTTCAATTGTGATGGCGAATCCAATTATACCTGAAAAAATAAGTGACCATCTCCATCCAGCAATGCTGGATAATATGCCGATCATTGCCACAGCTATACCTGCTCCCAGGTTGAATGCAGCATTGTAAAGGCCCATGGAAAGACCCCTCCTTTCCTCAGAAAAAAGATTCTTAAGGATACCTATTGCGGGTGAGAAATAGAATGCAGCACCAACACCCACCATGAACCTTGAAAATAGAAGGAAATAGAAATTCACGGACAATCCGGAAAGGAGTGTGAATGCGGATAGGATGTACATGCCGAGCATTGCAGTACTCTTGGGACCTATTTTGGATGATATTATGCCTGCGGGTATCTGGAATATGCCTGCACCAAGCAGGAAAAATGCGGGGACAAGACCGAGGAGTGAAAGGCTTATCCCAAGCGAAATTGAGATTGTCAAGAAGAGGGGTGAAATATTGTACCAGTTGAAGGCATAAACTGCCCTTGAAAATATTATGGATGCTGCTTGGAATGTGGATTTTTTCATCAATAAACACCCTTTTCCATCCTCTCCGTTACCCTGGGCGAACCCATGGCTATCACCTTTCCTCTCAATGTATCTACCATGCTTATTGTTGCATAGTTTATGAAAATTCCATAGCTTTCATCCTCACCCAGGGAGAGAAAATGCGCCAACAGAACCCTGATGGGAAAAGCATGGGAAATAAGGAGGCAGTTACCCTCCTTTTCTTTTACAATGGAGAGCATCCTCTCCTCTATGCTTCTCCATGGTTCTATTTCCCTTGATTCGTAGGTGAAATCTGGAACATGCTCAAGATCCATGCCATTGAATGAACCGAATTCCATCTCCCTCAATCTTTGGTCAAATTCAATTTCCATATCGAGCTCCCTAGATATGATCTCTGCCGTTTCCCTCGCCCTGAGTATTGGACTGGAATATATATGATCGATGTGCAATTTTTTAATTTCAACAGCTGCCCTTCTTGCCTGTTCCCTTCCCCTTTCCGTCAGGGGATATTTATCAACGTCCTGCGAAACTATGTTTAGCCTGTTTGAATAGCTCTCACCGTGCCTTACAAGTATGGCTAGATTCATCATCAAAACACAGAATTAAATGATAGTAATAATTTTATCTTTTCCATATTTAACATGGAACAATTTAATAATGTGAGTCCAAAACAAATTTCTTCCCCCTGAGCGCTGAGAAAACAGCACCTATTGCTATGAGTATGAGTGAAATGATAAGGGAATACCTAAGACCATCTATGAATGGTGGACCTATTACATCTGGTAGGAATGTATGGGAGCTCAATGCCTGTATTGCGGATGGAGGTAGAGATGATGAATTCTTTATTGCCTGTAGGGGGTCCATGCCAAGGAATGTGGCAAATAATAAACCTGAAGGTGATAGATGTGAAAGATATAGTGCTACAGACTCTGGAACTACATTTATTGCAGCGTTATACATTGCTGAAGGAACTTTCTGTGAAAATATTGTTATTGTGATTGAGAAGAATACAGCCATGCTTATGGTGGCACCTATATTGTTGAATGTCATCCTCATACCATTACCTGTACCCCTATCCCTGGAGGAAATTGAATTCATTATTGCCGTCGTATTCGGTGAGGCAAAAAGTCCATTTCCTATACCGTTGAGAAGCAGTATTGCCTCGAATTCAAGCAGATTGAAATCGTATGGTAAAAGTGTAAGCAAATAAAGGCTTACTCCCACTATCACCATCCCTGCTGTTGCAAATATCCTTGCACCGTATTTGTCCGTTAAATGTCCACTTATGGGTGCTATGGAGACCATACCCGCCATCATTGGTATCATGTATACGCCTGCCCAGAATGGTGTTTCAGTATATGCGTATCCATGGAGGGGTAAATAAATACCCTGGAGCCATATGGTGACAAGGAAGCTAACGGCACCCCTGGCAAGTGAATTGAAAAAAAGACTTAGATTGCCGAAGGCGAAGGGACGAATCCTGAATAAGGAAAGATTAAAAAGTGGATTTTCCATCCTTCTTTCCACAATGAGAAAAATGGCTATTGATAAAATGCCAAGTATAAAGGATGCTATTACCCATGGATTCCCCCAGCCAAGCTGCGAATCACCATAGGGTTCAAGCGCGTATGTAAAACCCAGGGAGATGAGCACAAGGCCCATGGCAAGTGCAACATTGCCCATGTAATCTATCCTCACCTTTTTCCTTTCCTGCATTTCCTTCAGCATGAATATTGACCAGAGTGTCCCGGCAAGTGCAAATGGTATATTAACGATGAAAACGAGATGCCAGTTGTATCCCGCTAGGAGACCACCACCTATAAGACCAAGAACGGAACCTACTATGAATGCGGATTGATTCAGACCGAGAGCCTTTCCCCTCTCATTCACGGGGAAAGCGTCGGTAAGAAGAGCTGTGCTGTTCACCATGAGAAAACCACCACCAACTGCCTGTACCATCCTGAATATTATTATAAGGAGAGCTCCTGTATTCCCTGAATTATCTGGAACAAGTGATAGGAGAATGGATGAAATGGTGAAAATTATGAATCCGAGCGTGTACATTCTTGTCCTTCCGTATATATCTGATATCCTTCCAAATGTAACAAGTACTGTGGCAAGAACTATGGAATAGCCCATGAGTATCCAGAGGAGGTAAATGAATTCATTGTGAACAAAGGGATTTATGTTAAGACCCCTGAATATTGTGGGCAACGATATCATAACTATGTTTGCATTTAGCGATGACATTATAACTCCAAGGGTGGTGTTCGTAAGAACTGTCCATTTATATTGCACGCAGGTGTATATCCTTTCAGTATTAAAAATTTTAATAATAAAAAATTACCTTATCACATCAACCCCCGTTCTCTTTCTTATTTCTTCCTCTGTTATCTTTCCAAGAATCTGCCTTGATTTTACACCTGTTGCCACGATGAGCACATTTATCT
>CAYSIM010000109.1:0-1478 GCA_964431165.1 uncultured Thermoplasmatales archaeon
TTACCCTGTCAAAGTAATCCCTATAAAATTTGAATTCATCATATTGCATAATTTCATTAATAAGGAGAAGAGCAAATCTAAATGAACGAAATTTCTCAATATTTAAAATATACAAATCAATTCCATTGCATAACTGATCCTTATATTTCGAAAAAGTAGGCCTGAACTTTGTTTCCAATACTTTGTATTCCTTTCCTGAAATTTCATTCATCTTTTTAATAATTTTTTCAGCATTTATCCATGGAGCACCAATTATTTGAAATGGTCTTGTAGTACCCCTACCTTCAGAAACATTTGTTCCTTCAAACAGTACATTACCCTGGTAGGATAATGCTGTTTCAGGCGTGGGAATATTTGGTGATGGCATTACCCATTTTAAACCCGTTTCACTGTACCACATTTCCCTTTTCCAACCATCCATTCTTATAACATTTACTCTATCATCTGAGTTTTTATAATAAGAATAAAAAAGTGCAAGTTCACCCATGGTGAGACCGTGTCTTAGAGGTACCTCCTGCATACCAATAAATGATCTGAAATTTTTATCCAGAACAGGACCCTCTACATATTTACCTGTTACAGGATTGGGTCTGTCTAGTACTATTACCTCATTAGGAAAATTTTCAATTAAAAGTAACATCGTGGATGAATATGTATATACCCTGCTACCCACATCCTGTAGATCAACAATAATGGTATCAAGCTCTTTTATTTCATTTGGAAAGGGATATTTTTCCATTCTTGCCGTATCCAGTTCCCTCATGCTTCTGTCAATATCATTAACATCAATATTCAGATCCTCATAGTAAAGACTGATTACATTTTTTCCCGATATTTTATTGGATCTAACCGGAATTCCTGCCTGTTCTTCACCGAAATATCCATGCTCTGGACTAAGAAGAAAAAAATCTTTAAAGTATTTTTCAAATATTTCAAATGTGGATTGAAGCTTGCCATTCCTTGCCATATTATTGGTCAATATACCAAATTTTTTTCCGGCAAGTTTGTTTTTCAGTAATCCTATTTTATCTATGCCTAACTTTATCATCACTTCATCATGTTTAAAGGATTTTTAAAATTTCCTGTCAAAATTTTACTTTTTTTCAAGGAAAAATATTTATGATAATAATTCTATATCTAACGGATCCCGAACAGGGACAATAAAAAAGAGGGATTTTGAATGAATAGAAATATATTTAGAAAAGGTTTGATAGCTACCGTATTGGTAGCAATAGTGTTTATCAGCGGTTTTTCAGCAATAAGCCATGGAACTCCCGTAAGCCCGAGCCAATCTGGAAAGGGCATTCTTTATCTTGGACAACCAGACGATATTACAAATTTCAACTATTTCGATGTGGCTTCTAATACAAACTGGAAAGCCGATGTTCTAGCATGGAGCTTCGAATCACTTTTCATACAGGATTTTGATGGAAGCACAATACCATTACTTGCACAGAATTATACATTGAATTTAAGCA
>CAYSIM010000109.1:1517-2034 GCA_964431165.1 uncultured Thermoplasmatales archaeon
TGCACATCAGGCAGGGTGTCTATTTCATCTATCCTATAAATGGAACACCCGCATATGAATTGACAGCAAAGGATGTTGTATTTTCATATTTCGCACTTAGATATGGTACACTCTATTCCGGAACATTGATGACAATACCCTTCGATGACAACAATGACGGTGTAGTGGAATACAATGAGATGCTACACCACGTGAAATACATAGATCAATGGACTGTACAGTTCACCATGAGACAGGTCTACGGTAACTTCTTCCTTATGACAATGAATGTTCCAATAATACCCTGGAAGATATGGGCAAACCATCTAAAGGCGGATGGTGTACCTGGTGATAACCAGAGCACTGTGGTAAACCCGAACGGTTCCACAGCAGGCATAATTGATACTTCCTGGAACTCTGATCCCCTTGCCACCACAGGTACAGGTCCTTATTATTATGCAGCTGGTGTGCCTGGTTCCTACAGAATAGAGCAACTCAATACCAATTACTGGGGAAAGAATTTCATAACACCAGCGGG
>CAYSIM010000109.1:2044-3336 GCA_964431165.1 uncultured Thermoplasmatales archaeon
CACAGAATGTTACACAGCTTTTCTACAAAATTTATACGACAACAGATACTACAATACTTGCACTTGAATCAGGCGAAATAGATTATGCTCTTACTGGAATTACGCCTGGTTACGTTGCCACACTTAGCCAGGATCCACAGCTCACTGTTTATAAATCACCATCCACCTGGTATTATTATCTTGAATTCAATGAAGCTATGAAACCATTCAATGATATTAACTTCAGACATGCCATATCCTATCTTCTTGATAAGACCACCATAGTTCAGAGCTTCCTGGGTGGTCTTGGAATGGCAGGTGATTCTCCTGTTCCGCCCTATTACACCGCATGGTATAATTCCTCAGTGGTAAGATATCCTTTCGATCCATCCACTGCAAGTGCCATCCTCAACTCCAGCGGTTATAAGATAGGTCCCGATGGCTGGAGATTGATGCCTGACGGTACCCCAATGCCTCAGATAACCATAATAGCACCTCCCGCCGATTATGATCCTGTCAGGATTAAAACAGCCGATTATCTTGCTTCTGAAATGAGGGCAATAGGTATAAATGCACAGTCAAAACCAATTGCAGTTCCTACCCTTGTTGCGGATGAGGCTACATATAACTACCAGATGCTAATACTCGGTGGAAATGGTGCTCCTGACCCCATCACCCATATGGCTGATCTTTTCAGCATCGATGGTTATTATAATACCTGCGGATTCTGGCCTTCCAATTATACAAATCCATATTACCCCAATATAAAATCGCTTGCTGATAATCAGACAGCTATGTATGCTTTGCAGTTCCAGAATGTAATGACAAAAGCACTTACCACATTTGATGTATCAACTCAGATATATTATGCTAAATGGGCCCAGGGAATAATAACCGAAGCTGTGCCATGGAATTTCCTCTATTATAGAGTGGGCATAAGTGCATTCAGCAATTCCTGGTCCGGTTGGACTGTTTGGGAAGGCAGTGTATTCAATTTATTCTCACTTGCTAACCTGCATAAGGGTGCTGTAACGGGTGTAGGTTCGGGTACTACAGTTCAGCAGTCTGTCGGTCAGATCATTTATCCACCTACAACAAGATATCTTGTGGCACAAATTGCAGGACCATCAAAGGTATTTGTTCCACAGAGCCAGCTTAATGTTCCTTCTACACTAACGAATGTACCCGTAAGTGTTCTTGTTTCCGATAACAATGGTATGCCTGTGAACGGTGCATCTGTAATCATTACAAGCAGCAGTCCTTCAGTTAGCGTTGCATCATCCCAGGGAATTACAAATTCTGCAGGTGTATTT
>CAYSIM010000110.1:0-1606 GCA_964431165.1 uncultured Thermoplasmatales archaeon
CTCCTTAACATCCCTTTCCTCCATTTCCCTAATCTATATTTCCATAAAATCACCTCTTTATATCTTCTATGTACCCTAAATTAATAAGTTTTTCAATAAGCTCCCTATTCTTTCCAATTATCTCCTTAGCATGGGAATAAAATTCCTCCTTGGAATATTTTATCCTTGCAAGGCCCTCTTCAACCGCCTTATAGGCTATTGCTGCAGCCACCCTGGGGAAGACCTCCCATTCCTGCATTGTTGGTATTATGTAATCCTGGTTAATTCCCCTCTCCTCTGCGAATCTAGCAAGTTCCATGGAAGCCTCTATGATCATGCTTTCATTTATCTTTCTTGTCCTTGAATCAAGCGCACCCCTGAAAACACCTGGGAAAACAAGGCTATTATTTATCTGATTCGGAAAATCAGATCTTCCGGTTGCAACTATTTCTGCACCAAATTTTTTAGCCTCATCCGGCCATATCTCAGGGACTGGATTTGCGAGGGCGAATACTATTGCCCTCTTCTCCATCTTCCTTATCCATTCACCCTTTATTGTGCCAGGTCCTGGTGTTGATGCTGCTATGAGAATATCAGCTCCTTCAAGCGCTTCCTGCACTTTACCCCTTCTCCTCTCACCATTTGTTTCTATTGCAAGTTCATATTTCCAGGGGTTGTTCTTCATCAGCTGATCAATATCTTCCCTTTCTGGATGTAGGATACCCTTTGAATCCACCATTATTATGTTTTTCATATCGAAGCCTGCTGCCTTGAAAAGTTTCACCGTGGCAATATTGGCAGCCCCCGAACCCATGAATACTACCTTTGATTTCTGCGGTGTCCTTCCCGTTAATTTCATGGCATTGAATATACCCGCGAGTGTGGCGCCTGCAGTTCCCAGCTGGTCATCATGCCATACCGGAATGTTCATTTCGCTCGATAATTTCTCCAGTAAATAGAAGCACTTGGGTGATTCAATATCCTCGAGGTTTATTCCGCCGAAGGCGGGTTCAAGCGCCTTCACCACCCTTACAATCTCTTCCCTGTCGTGGACATTTATGGGTATGGGTATTGCATCCACACCTCCAAGATACTTGAAAATTAATGCCTTTCCCTCCATGACGGGCATTGCACCGTATGGACCTATGTTTCCAAGGCCCAGAACCCTTGTGCCATCCGTTATGATCGCTGCCGAATTCCATTTCCACGTCATCTCATATGAGAGATCCGCATCCCTGGCTATTTCCATGGATACGGCTGCAACGCCCGGTGTGTACCATATTGAGAAATCGTTCAATTCCCTTATGGGTACCTTGGGCAATGTCTGTATTTTACCCCTGTACCTTTTTGAATAACCTACAGCCATCTGCGAATAAATCTGGCCCTTGGTGGGGCTCTCACCACCTTCTGTTTCCATAGTTGACATAATTGCCTGCGGATATTTAAACATATTCCAAAATTTTCAGGATTATTTATTTTAAATCATTTAGATATTTAATTTTTTAAAAAATGCTGCAATTGAAATAATTTTAAAAATTTGGAAATTTTTCAATCAAATAAGAATTTATATATGCAGAATATAACCATAACCATGGGACTCAGCAAGAAAGATCTTGCAAGGAAGAGA
>CAYSIM010000110.1:1643-3254 GCA_964431165.1 uncultured Thermoplasmatales archaeon
AGGAGCTGGAGGAAAAGGCAAGAAAAAATCCTCTTGATAAGAAAATTAAAGAAGAGGTTGAAGAGCTGAAGAAAAAGCTGGAAAAGGAAAAATGATTAATCAACAAACTCGAAATCTATTTTTTCCTCCACATTTCCACGTATTGCCCTGGAAATGAAGCAGTATTTCTGAGAAAGTTCCATTGCCCTTGGTATCTTTTCCTTATCATTTTCATCCACCTTGAGCATAACGTGGATATGGATGCTCTCGAATCTGTATCCCTTTTCAGGCGATGGTCCCAGTACTGCCTTCACCTTTGCCCTCCATGCATGGAGATTTATTCCCATCTTTTCCCTGAACTCAAGGAATGTTGTAAGAACGCATGATGCTAGAACGGCAGGGAATAGCTCCTCTGGCGTCATCCTTCCCTCAGGCCCCTTGAATTCTGGAGGCGAATCCACCTCAAGCTCAAAGTCCTTCACCCTCACCTTGGTTCTCCTGTCATCCATCCATTCCACTTCACTATTGTATTCAAACATATTCCACATTATTGCAAATGGTGATTAAAATTTTTGGAAATGAAAAGAATAAAATAGTAAAAAAATATTGATAAAAACATGGACGAAGAAAATTTCAATAGAACAGATGAGGACAAGGAGCTGGAGGAAATACTTAAGGGCTTAAAAACTGTAATAAGGATTATAGGTGCTGGTGGTGGTGGATCCAATACGATCACAAGGATAATGGAGGAGGGTATAGTGGGTGCGGATCTTATTGCCGCAAACACTGATGCCCCCCATTTACTCATCACAAAGGCACAGAGGAAAATACTTCTGGGTAAAAGAACAACCAGGGGTCTTGGAGCTGGAGCTCTTCCCCAGGTGGGTGAACAGGCAGCAAGGGAGGCTGAGGAGAACATAAGGAGCGTTCTCCAGGGTTCCCACATAGTTTTCATCACCTGCGGTCTTGGTGGTGGAACGGGTACGGGGTCCGCGCCCGTTATTGCAAGGATAGCAAAGGAGCTAGGTGCTTTAACAATAGCCGTATGCACACTTCCATTCTCTTCAGAGGGAAGGGTAAGGATGGAGAATGCCCTCTACGGTCTTGATAAATTGAGGGAAGTGGCGGATACTGTGATAACAATACCCAATGATAAGCTTCTGGAAATTGTACCAAGGCTGCCATTGAACGATGCCTTCAAGGTGGCCGATACCGTTCTGATGAGGGCAATCAAGGGTCTTACAGAAATGATAACAAAGCCTGGCCTTGTTAACCTTGATTTCAACGATCTAAAGACCATAATGAAGGATGGGGGTGTTGCCATGATAGGCGTTGGCGAAAGCGAATCCCCTGGTGATGAAAGGGCGAAGGAAGCGCTTGATGAAGCCATAAATTCACCACTCCTTGAGGTGGATATTTCCACAGCCACGGGTGTTCTCATACATGTTATAGGTGGACCTGAAATGACAGTGAGCGAGGCACAGGAGATTGTGGAAGAGGTACACAAGAGGGTGGGTGATAAGGCAAGGATAATATGGGGTGCTGCCATAGATCCTGATTACGAGGGAAAGATAAATGTGCTCATCGTGGCAACAGGTGTAAAATCAAAACAAATTCTTGGAAAGATAACAG
>CAYSIM010000111.1:0-3186 GCA_964431165.1 uncultured Thermoplasmatales archaeon
CAATTGCATATGAGAGGTTGAATAACCAGAGGAAAGATTATCTTCACAAACTATCGAGGTTTTATGTAAACAATTATGATTTTATTGTTGTAGAAGATTTGAATATAAAGAACATGGTAAGAAACAATAAACTATCAAGGTGTCATGAAAAAGGTTTTTTGACCACGATAACATGACGATGTTATCGTGAGAGTCGGAAAAGTGGTCGCCCTTCTCCTTGACCCTTGAAGGTCGCCATCAAGGTTGACCACTTTTACGTCTCGACACCGTACCCTGAAACAAGGGAGGAAGAAAATAGATCAAATGAACAAGCAAGTATTGACAAATAAGATAAAAAATAAAAGATCATTGAATTTAAAGGTGTAAAATGGGCTGGATTATTGAAAGGGTATTTCAATTACAGATCCAGTTTTAACATTCAAAAATTTTTCCATAAATCTTGATTTTACATAGTTCTTAGCATTATCTCCACTGCAGTGTGCAGGTGATATGTGATCACTTACCTGAGCAACAATATCGAGCTGCCTTTCCGAAGGACCGTGGAAACCTCCAATCACTAGGTGTAATTTTCCTACCATTTCATAAGCTTTCCTCGCTATTTTTTCTATGCCCGGATGGCTGCATCCCACCATTAATACATTGAATCCATCCCCCTCTATCACAAGCGCATGTTCTTTTATCAACGATCCCAAGGGACCTGTGGAATAAACATGATCCATTATTTCAAATTCCTTTTCAACAACAACTGGCATGAGGCCCCATGAGGAAAGGGTTCTGTCCATTTCTGGAACATATACTTTCATACCTTTTCTCATCCTTCCAATGTATTCGAAACCACCGTAATGGTCGTAATGAAAATGGCTCAGGAATGCAAAATCTATGCTTTGAATATCAATGCCAAGAACATTTATATTGTATTCAATCACATCATTTCTACTATTTGCATCAAAAAGTATTCTCCACTTTTCAGATTCAAGGAGAGCGCTCCAACCCCAGTCATTTTTCAGGCCTTTACCTGGCTCATTGTCATTTATTACAGTTATTTTCAACCATTCTATTTTTTCAGTCATATTCTTTTCTTTTTTCTTCATCGCATAGAACATACTTCAACCTTTCTTCCCATCCACTTTCCTTCCATGTTCCAAGTTTCTCATGAACGACATAATATTTCTGTGGTATTGGGTGTGTTCCTATTACCACATTCATCCCAAATTTTTCCTCAATGTAACTTTTGAAATAATCTATGTAAGGACAGGGAGGATAACCCACCACGAGGCCTGTGGCAAGATGAATTACCTGTGCACCGTTCTTTTTCATTTCTTCAGGGGCATATTCCACATTCCCTCCAGGGCAGCCACCGCATGTGGTGTAGCCCACCACTTCCACTTCTTTACCCTTATAAATACTGAAGCCACCCTCCCTCTTCCTCAATGCCCTGAAACACTTTCCGCCTGCACAATTCCTGTACCTATCACATATAATAATCCCAATTTTAACATTCTCTGACATAATGTAGAATGGTAATTTTCATATTTTAATTTAATTCATTATCAATTTTTTATAAAAATTATATGATAAAAAATAAAAAGCCTTAAATATTATTACTCAATTGAGTAAATGGGTGGTGGGAAATGTTCGGTCCATGGTGGTCATTTGGAAGGGTATGGGGCTGGGGAGGAAGGTTTGGTTATTTTCCATGGAGAGGCATAGCTCCTAGTTGGGGTCTATACGGTTATCCATACGCAGCATGGCCTTATTATGGCAGTTTTGGATCGTACCCATACTGGCCACAGAGTACATATCCCTACCTCTGGTCTTACCCTCCTGGCTTCGGTTACCAAGGCTATCCTCCCTACGAGCTATATACACCTGCACAGGCATCTTCAGGTACATCTGAAAAGGAGATGCTTGAAAATGAATTGAAATACTTACAGGAAAGGATTGAAGATGTAAGGAAAAGGCTTGAGCAGTTCAAGGATTAAAAAAGGGGTGATTGTTTTGAGGATCTGCATTGCCACTTCTGGTCCCGGAGGTCTAGGTGATTACGTCAGCCCTGTTTTTGGCAGATGTCCTTCATTTACAATCATTGATCTTGAGCAGAGTAAGATAAAAAATGTTTCTGTGGTTCAAAATTTTGCATCTTTCCTTGGCAGTGGAGCGGGTGTTCAAGCGGCCCAGCTCATGCTGAACAACAGGTGTAATACAGTAATAGCAGGTTCCTTCGGCCCAAATTCATCCATGATATTATCCATGGCAAGGCTGGATATGCGTATATGTCCTTTTGTTCAGGTGGAGAAGGCATTGGATCTGTTCAATAAGGGTATGCTTCCGCCGGCTTTTTCAACAATTCCAAGCTATATTTCTCCGTATACCTTCCCTTAATATTTATAAATTTTAAAAATTTTTATATTTATTTTAAATAAAATGTTAAAAGTTGAAAGACGAGAATGCTAGGTATGGAGTGACCTAGCCCATAATGTGGATGATGGGATTGAAGAGATTCCTGAACACACATCCTTCCGCTATGCAAGCATCTTGCTCCGTGAGGATTAAAGGTATGCCCACTATTTTAATGGTGGGAGGAGAAAAACATTAATATAGCAAGCCATTAATCAGGTGATAATATGCCATTTAACAGGGGTGCTGGCAGAGGCAGGAACGCTCAGGGAAGAAATGATGAACAGGGTGGTATGGGTCCAGGAGGTTATTGTATATGCCTGAAATGCGGTTACAGGATGCCAAAGGAGAGGGGTGTGAGGTGCATGGATATGCACTGTCCAAATTGTGGCTCTGTAATGGTGAGGGAAGGATCTTACCACCATAGACTTTACCTTCAAAAAAAGAAGGAGAAAAATGAAAAAATTTTTTGATAATAAAAAATTTTTATAAAAATATCATAAAATTGTTGCTAGAGCGAATGTTATGTAAGCGAAGAGAAATGCAAGACCTAGTTGCACAATCAGGCTTAGGAGTGTCAAAGGCAATCCTACCCTTTTTGCCAATGCTGTCAAGGTAGCTATACAGGATGAGTAGAATGCAAGAAATACCATGAGTGCTAAGGCGGAGGCAACGCTCAAAGAATTAAATAGTGTAAGTCCCCCGAACTCTGCAATTATTCCCATCACAACCTCTTTGAATATCCATCCACCCATCAGGGAAACTGAAATCTGCCATGGTATACCTATT
>CAYSIM010000112.1:0-1944 GCA_964431165.1 uncultured Thermoplasmatales archaeon
TTATGGTTGAATATGCCAGTATTCTCTTTATATCATTCATTACAAGACCCATGGTGCCTGCAAGAAATGCTGTAAAGGCACCTATGTAAAGTACAAGATATCCTGCCCAGGGAAGTGCAAAAATATAAACAGGAAAAATCCTTGCAACAAGGTATATACCTGCAGTCACCATTGTAGCAGCATGTATTAAAGCGGACACTGTGGTGGGTCCTTCCATTGCATCAGGAATCCATACATGCAATGGGAACTGTGCAGATTTACCTGCAGCACCTCCAAGTATCAAAGCACCGGCAAGTGCCAGCTGGAACTTATCCACATACTTTGCATTATTCATTATGGTGGACACTGATAGAGGATCTCCAAATTTTATGAATTGCCAATATAAAACTGCAAGGCCCAGGATAAGGAGAACGTCCCCTACCCTAGTAACTATAAATGCCTTTTTTGCTGCAGAAGCAGCATTTGGTTTAAACCACCAAAAACCTATAAGTAAATAAGAGCATAGTCCCACAAGTTCCCAGAATAGGAAAAACATCACCATGTTAGAACTTAGTACTACCCCAAGCATACCACCTGTAAAGAGCGTAGTTTCTGCAAAGTATATGTGTTTGTTTGGATCTTTTCCCATATAACCTATGGCGAACATATGTATCAAAAATGAAACCCCTGACACCATCAATGCCATTGAAATGGAGAGGGGATCTATGTAAATCCCCCAGGTGAATTTATAGAACCAAGGGCTTTCAAAGTTGAAATATTTATTTATATAATATAAATAAAATGAAAGGAAGAAAGAAATGAATATGGTAACCGTGGCTATTCCAGAAAAACCAACTAGATTTTTCTTTATTTTGCCTAAGATAAGTATAACAGGGAACATAATTAGTGGAAGAAGAAATATCATTACACCTGCAAGTACATAAAGATTCATCTTTACCACCTCAGATTCATCAGGGATTTCAAACCTATACCCTTCGTTTCTCTGTATAGTGCTACAAATATGGCGAAACCAACGGCAGATTCAGCTGCTGCAATAGCAATGGATAAAAGAACGAAAAATATTCCTTCGGCACTTGCCATTTTAACTGCCCAGGCAACTATGTTTAAATTGGCACTGTTTATCAAAATCTCTATGCTTATTATGAGCCTGATACCACCTTTAACTGTGAGAATACCGTAGAGACCCACAGTGAACATCATCAGGCTTATTGTCAGAACATAAATCATCGGGATCATCTTTTCTCCTCCTTAGAAGCAAGGTAAAATGCTCCTAACATTGAACCAATAAGAAGGAATGCCATGAGCAGAAATATTGATGAATAATCCTTCATAGCAAGGTTGGCCACATCCTTCAGGTTTTCAACACCCCAGTTTATCGTTCCTGCATTTAGGGGGAAGAATAGAAAGACGAAAATGAAGAATAGTATAGAAATTGTGAGTGGAAGTATATCTCTACTCTTCAACTTCCTCACCCCTAGTAAGCATTATGGTGAATAGTATAAGTATGATTACAGCTCCGACGTATACCAAAATCTGAACCATAGCAAGAAATTGTGCATTTAAAATGACATAAAGTGCAGAAATTGAAAGGAGGAAAAATGTAAGTGCAAGGGCAGCACGGAGTAGATTTTTTTCACTCACTGCCCATATAGCGAAGATCACACCTATTATACCAACTGTTAAGAATATATACTCAATCATGCCTCATCAACTCCTTTTCTGTCCTTGAAAGTCTATCGGGTAAATAATCCAGGTCCTTATCATAATAGGCAAGTTCAAATTCATTGGAAAGTCTGATGGAGCCTGTAGGACATACTTCCTGGCAAAGACCACAATACGTACATTTCCCTATATCCACAGCAGGATATATTTTTCTTTTATTCTTCCCATTTTCATAATCAAAAAATACCATGTGATCAGCATGATTTGGGCATATCTGAGAGC
>CAYSIM010000112.1:1998-3176 GCA_964431165.1 uncultured Thermoplasmatales archaeon
CAAGGAATGGGTTCCTCAGGATACTGAACAGTAACAGGCTTTCTGAAAAGGTGTTTTATTACCTGAAGCATTCCCTTTAGTATTCCCTTCATTTTTCAGTGCACCCCCAGCAAAACAAGCATTACACTCCATACAAGGTTTATTAAAGATAATGGAAGGAGTACCTTCCATCCAAAATTCATAAATTTATCCACCCTTATCCTTGGCAATGCTATCCAAAGCGTGAGGAATATGAACATGAAAATGAATGCTTTTAAGAGAAGCCATAGGTAACCGGAACCAAATATAAGAAAATCACTGCCTCCGCCAAGATATACCACAGAAATGAATAGAGAAGCCAGGAAAATGCTGCCAAAAACTCCTAAATAGAATATACCGAACCTTAGTCCTGAGTATTCCACGTTGAATCCAGAAACAAGTTCACTTTCACTTTCAGGAAGGTCGAATGGTACAACTGCCATCTTTGCTACCATAGCAACAAAGAAAACAAAGAAACCAATGGGTTCCAGGAGTGCTAGTGGCCATGGATTTTTTGCTATGTCCGCTAGGTTAAGAGAATTACCATAGCCTGATAAGAGTACCACAACGCCTAGTGCGGATAGTACCATCGGAATTTCATAACTTAGATCCTGCGCTGCAGCCCTGAGAGCTCCCAGCATTGAGAATTTATTACCTGAAGAAAAACCTGCTATCACCTCACCTATAGGTGCAATTGCAGAAAATCCTATCAGAAGAAGAAGTGTGTATTTTACATTAACAAATGTGAGATCAATACCAAAAAGGTTACCATATGGTATTACCAGGTAAGATAAAACTAAAAATGTGAATACAATGTAAGGTGCAAACCTGAAGAGGAGGGGATCCGCCCTGTCAGGTATTATATCTTCCTTACCGAATATTTTCAATGCATCGGCTATTAGCTGAAAAGTACCGTATGGACCTACCCTGTTGGGTCCTATTCTTTGCTGTAGATCAGCCATATATTTTCTAAAAATATATATAACTATTATAATAGTAAGCGATGCAGCAAGAAGTATGAGGAGGGATGCAATAAGATAGACCAATATTTCCTGCACATAATAGCCGTATGTTCCGTAAATTCCGAAATTTATTCCAAGATACTTTAATATGAAGTTTATAAATTCTATTACGTTCATCTATCCACCTCCCCAAAAACA
>CAYSIM010000113.1:0-3096 GCA_964431165.1 uncultured Thermoplasmatales archaeon
TCCCTGTAATCCTTTTTTATTGCAAACACAAAAAAATCCCTTAATATGAAAATTCCTGATATTGTTATGACGATAAAAAGGAATATTAGCCATGGCGTTTCATTCAAGAGGAAAACTTCACCTGCAAAGAGTGGAAAAATGACAAAATAAAGAGGGACAGGTACATGGGAGGCAAAGCCACCAAAAATTGTTACCAACATTGCCAGGAATGTGATAATCCAGATTATTAAAACCGTGATTGAAAGTAATAAGGTAATGCCATTCCTTATCCTTTTGGTTCTTCTCATCACTGGAATAATCCATAGGAACTATTTATTTTTTTCAATCGTTTTGATAGATGTGATATCCCAACTTAGAAAATGTAAGAATTGGAAGGCGAATTTATCCAAAAGTATCGCTTGCAAAGGCAATTTCACTCACCAGGACTATTTCATGGCATGATGCATGGTTCATCATATTTTCCTGTATTTTAATTTCCTTTATTTAAAATTTTAATGTAAAGTTTGTTTACTATTTAAAGAAAAATTAAAAAATTGTATTTTTAAATTATGATTTAAATTCAAGAGAAATTATTGCACTCTTGAATACTATTTTCTTTGTGCCGTCCCTCCTCGTTACTTCAATCTCATATTTGGATACTGCAGAAATCTTTCCAAGCTCCATTTGATTGTTAATGAGAAAAATCATCACATCCCTTCCTATTGATTCCTCCGTGATTAGAGAATTTGGTAACTTCTGCTCCTTTTCCTTTGCTTCATTATCTTTTTGCGCACTTTGCTTTTCCTTTTGCACTGTACCCTTCTCCATATTAACAAAATTGTTTTTTGCTATATTAATGTTTTTCAGAGCATTAAAATGTGTATAAGTGCATGAAAATTAAGAATCTATTTCCAATCAATAATTAAATAAATCCATGAAAAAATCATCAATAAAATTAATTTTATATAAAAACTTTTAAAAGGGAAATAATTAAACATAGAAAGAATAATTTTTATATAATAAATTTATAATATAAAAAATCTTTTTAAATAAAAATAATTACTCAAATGTGTATTTTTTAGATTTTTCTGAATTTTCGGTTAGTAAAAATTTTAAATACTTCATATTTATTAATTAATTGATGGTGGATACTGAAAGGATTGAGGATTATCTTGAAATGATTTACAGAATGGAGCTTAAAGGAGAGAAGGCAACAACTGCACGTTTATCAAAATCGCTCAAACTTTCACCTTCCAGCGTTACTGAAATGCTTCAAAAATTGGCGGATAAGGGATATCTTGAATACTCATCATACAGGGGTGTAAAGCTCACGAAAAATGGAAGGGATATTGGTAAAAAAATACTTGAAAGACACAGATTGATAGAGGAATTCCTTAAATTTATAAATATTGATGAGAGAAAAGTACATGAACTTGCTTGCAGGATAGAACATGTTATAGATGATGATGTCTTCAACGGCATCTCAGATCTCCTCTACAGGTACAGGGAAAATGGAAACTTAAAGCTTCTTTCTGAGCTTGCGGAAGGTGAAAATGCCTATGTTGTGACTGTTCACGGTGATGACAAGCTTGTTAAAAAGCTCATGGATATTGGCTTTACTATTAAGACGCCCTTGCAAATAAAAAGATACGTTATGAAAAGAGGACCAATTATAGTTTCAATAAAGGGTGAAGAGATTGCAATTGATGAGGAAATGGCCAAATTTATAGTGGTGAGAAAAGAATGATGGAACTTAATTTAAAATTCAGGGGGTGCTTCATTTTATGAAGACCATAAAATATGCTCTGGTAGGTGCGCCCAATGTTGGTAAGTCCATGATATTTTATCGTCTTGTGGGAAGGCGTGTAAAGATTGCAAACTATCCTGGGAAAACTCTGGATAAGGAAATTGGTTCTTTCTCGATAGGAGAGACGATTATTGAGATATCAGATCTACCAGGAATATTTAATGCTGAAGACCCTAAGGATGAGGATGAACGCCTCGCTCTCTCAGATGCACTTATGGAAATTACGAGGGGATTGTTGTAGTTGGTGCTCCACACGTTATAAAGGAATCACTGAACCTTCTAAGGATCTTGGCGAATAAAAAGAAGGTAATATTCGTACTTAACATGGTGGATCTTGCAAATCCAGCAATGGATGAAGATTCACTATCCTCTAAGCTTGGTGTTCCTGTTGTTTACACATCTGCTGCCAAAGGTTTAGGCATTCAAAAGCTGAGAAAGTTCCTTGAAGATAATGCGGGAAGAGAAGCAAATATCCCTGAGATTAATATAGTATTTAAGGGTAGTTTATGGAAATCAAAGTTGCTTAGCAAGCCTTTAATTGCTGTTCCAACACTTTTAGGTATTCTACTATTAACACTGATGGCTTTACTCATATTTGTGGATGGAACAACACCCTTTGGTGACAGCCCCGTTGCCCTTATTCCTGCCATAGAACCTGCCCTGGATTGGGTGGCGGATTTACTTGTGGTACCTGGAAATCCAATACTAACGCTCTTTTTGAAGAACGGTATATGGTCAGGTGTTTCTGTGGTAATACTGTTCATACCTTATGTTGCCGCTGTTGCTTTTTTTATGGCGCTTTATGAACAGACAGGCTTAATAGGTGCACTCAGCTCAGGTATAGAAAAAATTACCTCAAAATTCGGGCTTTCACCACGCAGTATCGTTATAGCTTTCATGGGCGCTTCATGCAACATACCATCCATGTCCGCATCCAGAGTATTGTGGGGGAAGAGGAGCAGGACTTTAACTGCACTTCTTATTCCCTATATACCATGTGCGCCCAGGATGGCACTATTCATAATTATAGCCTCTGTAGTGCTTCCTTCCTATCTGATCCCCTTGGCGGTTCTCATCCCATACTTTGCAGTGATTGTGGCAATTTTCCTGGGATTCATCATTTATCATTCTGTTGTAGGTCATCCGCAGGAGGTGGAGAAACTTCCACCTACACCCATAATGATGCCAAATTGGCGCATTGTGGGCCTCAGAACTTGGGATTACCTTTACGATTTCATAAAAAAGTTATCCTTATTGATCATTGGCACCACAATACTGCTTTGGTTACCCTCTATTCTTGGACCTGGAGG
>CAYSIM010000114.1:0-3078 GCA_964431165.1 uncultured Thermoplasmatales archaeon
TACTTGAAGAGATGGTGAAATTCCTCAATGAGAATGGAAACGACAGGGTGGTGATAATCGATTCACTTACCGATCTAATCACATCCCCCAGCATAGATCAGAACGTTCTCATAGATGTGATTAAAGGTCTTGAGAAGGCTGCAAAGAAATGGTCAAGCATAATCTATCTCCTCTTAACTGAAGGAATAGCGGAAAAGAGGATGGAGCAGATACTCTTCGATATAGTTGATGGAATCCTTGTTTTCAGGTGGTATTCTTCAGAAAAGTATACAATCAGATTCCGTTATCTATATGTGCCAAAATTCATTGGTGTGCTTGCACACATAGAGGAGGAGAGGGTGCTCAGGTTCCAGACAAAGGTTGACTACAACGATGGTTTTGTTGTGACATATACTGAAAGGGTGAGGTGAAAAATATGGAAAGAATAAAGAGCGGTATATACGGCTTGATGAACTCATAGGAGGGGGCATACCTGCAGGCCATACGCTGGCCTTAATAGGGCCATTTGGTGTGGGTAAGACAACATTTGGCCTTCAATTCCTTAATCAGGGACTGGTGAACAATGAAAAATGCATTTTCATCAGCCTGGAGGAGGAAAGTGAATCCATAGTGAAGACTGCAGAATCGTTTGGATGGAAATTCGGTGATTACATCTCATCCGGTAATCTTGCCATAATAAAGCTTGATCCTCAGGATGCAAAGGCCACTTTAACGAAAATCGATGTTGGCATTTCGCAGGAGATCAAGGATTTTGGTGCGAAAAGACTTGTTTTCGATTCTGCCACGCTCCTCACCATGATGTTCAACGAGGAGCATATGAAAAGGTACATACTATTTTCATTATCAAAATCTGTAAAGAGTGCCGGTGTAACGTCCATCTTCACTGGAGAGGTGGATCCATCCAACCACCTTGTATCCAGGGATGGTCTCCTTGAGTACGTGGCGGATGGAGTTATCTCTCTTGATCTTATGAGACAGGAATACAAGCTGAGGCTGGTACTTCAAATACTTAAAATGAGAATGACACAGCATTCAAGGGATACGCATCCCTTTTATATAAAAGAAAATGGTATAGAGGTACTCCCCAGCCTCTGATCACTCTGAAAATGATTCTCCCTTCTGGAAGTTCTTTGTTACATAATCTATTATTACATTCCTGTCCTTTCTCAGGTGTGATTCATACCATTTTGTTATGAGGTTAAAAAGAATATCGTGTATCTCATCCAGGGAAGCCGATTGCAGGGGCTTATCATAAAGTATGTATTGAGTGTAAACCCTCTTCCATCCAGAATACTTGTAATATTTCTCTCCCTCGCAGAATTCGAAGATCATCCTAATCTTTTCCCCATCACCAGGATTGTAATAATTAATCTTCAGGGAATCACCAGTTCTTCCCTGATCCCTGGTTGTATCAATAAGTGCCATGCTATCCACGGCACCGAAATTAAAATCTTCCTTCAGCTTCCAAACATTGGGGAAATCAACAAAAGTTGCCCACTGCGTGTAGGGGGGCTCCATGTTGAAATGAACATTTATGTCACCAAATTTAAGGTAGATCCTCCATAGATCCTGTATCAGATTTTCATTTATTTCCTTCTTTTTCCCTGATTCAACGTTAATTGACTTTAAAATTTCCTCAGTTTTCTTGTTCAGCTCACTTTCCAGCTTTTTGAACCAATCCTCATTGCCCTTTCCTTCTGATGTCTTTGCCACCATATGTGATCCCTGATTATGTAAAGGTTTTATATTTATATAAATGTTATGTTAACCATACCCCATTTCCGTATTATTCATATATGCATAATACTTTTCCTTTTTCAGGTGAAATCATGAGGAACGTAATAATAATGGGAGCAGCAGGAAGGGATTTCCACAATTTCAACGTATTTTTCAGGAACAACAAGGATTACAGGGTGGTGGCCTTTACTGCAACGCAGATACCCAACATTGAGAACAGGAAATACCCGAAGGAACTGGCAGGGCCTCTCTATCCTGATGGAATACCAATTTTTCCTGAGGAGGAGCTCCCCCAGTTAATAAAAAAATACAATGTGGATGAAGTGGTATTTGCATACAGCGACGTTAGCCATGAATATGTGATGCATAAGGCAAGCATAGCAATTTCAAACGGTGCAGACTTCAGGCTTATGGGTGCAGGCTCAACAATGATCAAGAGCAAGAAACCTGTGGTCTCCATATGTGCAGTTCGAACAGGCTCTGGTAAAAGCCAGACAACGCGAAAGGTATCTGAGATACTCAAGAAAAAGGGAAAGAAGGTGGTAGTTATAAGGCATCCCATGCCCTACGGTGATCTTGTGAAGCAAAGGGTCCAGAGATTCGCCACAATGGAGGATCTTGATAAAAATGAATGCACCATTGAGGAGAGGGAGGAATACGAGCCCCATATAAGAAACGGCACTGTGGTATATGCTGGCGTTGATTACGAAGCAATCCTGAGGGAAGCGGAAAAGGAAGCTGATATAATCCTCTGGGATGGTGGAAACAATGATATTCCATTCTATAAGCCGGATCTGCACATCGTTGTGGCCGACCCCCACAGGGCAGGTCATGAGATGACCTATCACCCTGGAGAATCGAATCTAAGAATGGCCGATGTGATCATAATCAATAAGGAGGAAACTGCACCAAAGGAGGGCATAGACCTGATCAGGGAGCATATAGCACAGGTAAATCCAAAGGCGATAGTTATAGATGCCGCATCACCCTTTTTCATAGATAACCCTGAGAGGATAAGGGGGAAGAGGGTACTGGCCATAGAAGATGGTCCTACCCTTACCCACGGTGAAATGAGTTATGGTGCGGCCGTTCTTGCTGCTAAAAAATTCGGGGCAGCTGAACTGGTGGATGCAAGGCCATATGCTGTTGGAACAATAGTGGAAACATACAACAAATATAGGCAGATAAAGAATTACCTTCCGGCCATGGGCTATGGAGAGAAACAGGTGAAGGATCTCCAGGAAACAATAAATAATACACCCTGCGATCTTGTTGTATCTGCCACGCCAATAGATCTAACAAGGATAATGAAGATAAACAAGCCAATAGTACGTGTGAGAT
>CAYSIM010000115.1:0-508 GCA_964431165.1 uncultured Thermoplasmatales archaeon
CAGCTGCAAAAAGTACAGGATCGCTGCCAAATGTTGTATGTTCCTCTCCTTCTGTGAAACCGCTGAGTTCACTGCTTGCTAAAAGGGCACCCACAGGAAATCCACCACCAAGCGCTTTCGTTAACGTCATCATATCAGGCTTTACATCGTAATATTCAGAGGCTGACCATTTACCCAATCTTCCAAATGCTGTCTGTGCCTCATCAAAAATTAGAAGTATGTCATTATCATGAAGTATGGACTTGAGCTTTTCAAGGTAACCTGTTGGTGATGGTATCTGTCCACCCGGTCCCTGCATGGGTTCGATTATCATCGCTGCAATTTCATTGTTATTATCGAACTTTATCATATTTTCCACAGTGTCAAGGCATTCAAAATCGCATTCACCAGGTTTTTTATTGAAGGGGCACCTGTAACAGTAGGGAAAAGGTACCCTCTTGAAATGCTCCTTTCCGAAGCCTTCAAACCTTATTACGGATGGTAATGGACTGCTTGCGGCTATGGTGGC
>CAYSIM010000115.1:526-757 GCA_964431165.1 uncultured Thermoplasmatales archaeon
ATATCCCCTGTAGGTAACAATAAATGTATTCTTTCCTGGTCTGTTCACCATGGAAAGTTTCATGGCGGCTTCAACTGCCATTCCACCCCCTTCATTGTTAAGGGAAACCTTTCCGAAACCGAACAATTCTGAAAGGGCATTTATGAGCTTTATCCTTGGGATGGTGGGAAAACCATACCTTACGTGTGTTAGATAATGCATCTGTCTGTAGACAGTATACATTATGTCCTG
>CAYSIM010000115.1:787-3046 GCA_964431165.1 uncultured Thermoplasmatales archaeon
AGTGTCCAGGCCTGTGCAGTCATATCCAGGTACTTTTTTCCTTTATGATCAATCACATATGCACCTTCACCCTTAAATAGAACAGTATTTTTCAGGGGTGTGAGGGACCTTGATCTTGCATTTTCAAAGTCCTCATCACTCAATTCTGTTAAAAGTTTAGTTACCTCTTCTTCCTTTAAGTATTTTGGTGTAAAAACCATGATTAATCATTTTATCCATACTATTTATATTTTTTTAACTTTCTTTCAGAATTTTTAAAATTGATTGAAATTTTTTCAAACAATTATAATTTAAAATTACTATCTATTAATTTTATAAGATCCCGGGGGCTGTCCACGATAAAATCAGGTTTTTCTTTTTCAAGCATTTCTCTTTTACTTATACCGTAAGAAACAGCAATTGATATAACACCCGCCGCCTTTGCTTCTATTATATCCTTTGGCTGATCACCAATAAATGCAATTTTTTCCTTTTCCAGAGAATATTTTTTTGAAAACTCAATAATGCCATTCCTCTTCTTTCCATTTACATCTTCATAACCCCTTATGAATGGAAAATACCTATCTAGGGAAAAATGTTTAACCTGCTCTTCCAAAATGAATACTGGATTATATGAAATGATCCCCAGGAAAAAATCCTTTGAAAAATATTCAATAGCATCCATTATGCCTGAAAAAAGATTCATCTTTGTTTGGATGGATTCTAAGAAAAAATTCACATAATCCTTTGAAAGATCTGCCACAAAGGCATTATCAACATTATATTTCTGTACAAGATGGTAAATTATTTCCATAAATGACATATAATCCATCAATGATCTAAGTTCATCTTTTGAAAAATTTTCAACACCAGCTTTTTTCAATGTCATATCAAGGGAATAATAAATTGCTTCGAATGAATCTATTATTGTTCCGTCCACATCAAATATTATGCCTCCTTTCATGCATATTGCATTAATTCATCAAAGAATTTTACCTTTTCCCATTGTTTCCGGCAGGAGAAAAACCATTATGGCGCCGATTATCCATATTATTGAATAAAGGATCAGTGAGGAATTGAATGCCATTATAATGGGCAAAGAAGGTCCCAGGATCATACCCACCCTTGCCATGGATGTGCATGTTCCAGTGAATGTTGTCCTATTGCTTTCCTTAAAAAGTTCGGGTGTATATGCATATATTACACCCCATGCACCCAGGTTGAAGAAATTTAGCATAATACCGGAAATGAGTAGCATGGAGATATTCGTTGAAAATAAAAATACAATGCCTGAAACTGCAGATAACACCATGTAAATGGAGAAGGTGATCCTTCTCCCCAGCTTTTCCACCAGGTATGCAGCGCTGAAATAACCTGGTACCTGGAATAATGTCATAATTAGAGTGAATTCAAAGGAACTGATCATGGTAAATTTTCTTGAAATCAATTCCGATGGAAGCCATAACAGAAAACCGTAGTAACCGAAGGCGATTGCAAACCAGGCTACCCAGGCTGGGAAAAGATTCTTCTTTTCCATTTTTATTGTATTTATCAATGATCTTTTTTCCCTTTGCCTGAATGGTTCGGGTATTACCCTTCTTATGTAAAGAATATATAATGCAGTAATAGAAAGGCTCCACATGAGAATAGAATAACCGACTATAGGAAGAATGAAGTATGAAAGGATACCTGCGACAATTGTGCCGTATGACCAGAAACTTTCAAGAATTACAACATTCTGCCCCCTCTGGTGCGGCTTAGATAATTCAGAAACAAGTGTAGAAACAACGGGCAATTCTCCACCAAGGCCCAGGCCCATAAAGAATCTTATAAAAAGAAGAGGTAAATAGGATGTGAAGAAGCCCATCAATCCTGCAAAAATACTGTAAATGAGCAATGTTACCATAAATATTTTCTTTCTTCCCCATATATCAGCCAACCTGCCGAAGATTATAGCACCTATGAACAGTCCAATGTTGTTTGCAAGCATTACATAGCCTTTTTCTGTAGAAATCATGTTATAATATGATCCAAGGTAAGCAAGAATGTATGAAAGGATAAGTATATCCATGGCATCGAACATCCATCCGAGGCCCGTTGAAATTAAAAGTCTGAATCTTGAGACATTGCTCTCAGTACTTTGCATAGATGGAACATGTGTTCGTAATATTTAAGATTTTTCAAGATTAAGATCAGTATTTTTTAAAAAAATTTGATGAATTAATTTTACCAAAGCTGTTTTCTCCGAATTTTTTAGAAGATTTTATTATATTATAGTGA
>CAYSIM010000116.1:0-2974 GCA_964431165.1 uncultured Thermoplasmatales archaeon
AACAAAAGAGGGATCTAAGTCCTCTTTTTTAATCTTATAACCATTGCTCAATAAACCATAGCTTTTATCCTTTAAAATAACCAATAAACCTTCTTGACAATTTATAGGGGTAACATATTCTGCAGAAGGATCACCTGCGGCATCCATAAGGATGCCGACATGTGGGATGCTTGCATCCCCTGATGCCTTCGCAGGCATCTGCGAAGATGCCTGCTCATTTGCAGGCTTATTCGCGATAGCGAATAAGCTCGCACCGCGAGATTTAGCGCTTTCGTATCTTTCATCCCAAGGAGGAATGTTGTTTTCTGGGTCACTCATATTTTTATTACAAATCACACATATTTAAATTTTTAGATTTTAAATCAGAATTGCTATAAATTTCAAATTATTATATTCAAATAAAAGGTGGTTTACGATACTCATATCGGTTTACGATAAAAAGGGTACTTTTCAAAATTTTTAGGTCCCCCCTCTCCCCCATTTCTTTACATATGTTAAATTTATTTAGAGGGGTTTCAGGGGTAAAATTTTTGAAAATAACGTTTCTATCGTAAACTGCGATAAGTATCGTAAACCACTTTTTATTTGAACTTTCTTATTTAGGAAATATTGCATTTTTGCTGAAGATAAATTTAGTATTTAAAGAGTTGATATCACTTTTATTGCTATTCAAATAGAAAAACAAATAAGTTATGAGCGATGATTTAATTTTCTAATAAATTGCTAATTTTCGAAAAGATAATTTGTCTCATCACTTTTCCTCCTATTTTTTCTGTTTTGCTTTCTATTTTAATACCTATCGACCTAAAATTAGGCTTTAACAGGTTGATTTTTCTGCTTAATTGAATGGGGCTTCCTGGGAATTTTATTGATTTTGGATCTCCTCCTTTGTCTTTTATTTGTTTTAATAAAAGTTCATACAAAGCTGCAGGCGCAACTTGATGTTTTCCTGTTTCCATAAAGTCTGTTTGTTTGTTCAAGTATTCTGTTAGTTCTGCAGCAACAACATTTTCACTCAATACATTTTCACTCAAATCTTCTACTTTTTCTATATATATTTTGAAGAATTCCATTGGTTGATTGTTCATTGCTCTTGATATTGCTTCTCCCCATATCGCAAAATCAGCCATTCTCGGCAATTGCCCTATAAGTTGTTTTTTTACATCCTCATACAAATTCAATGCCAATGCTTTTTGAATTATTTTTATCAAATATCCTCTAACTTTTGGCGCTAAATTTTCCAATTCATGGATGACTTCTTCTTCAGTTCTTCTTCTTGATGCGTCTATTGCCTCTAATTCAAATTGAATGCTCCTATCAATAAAATCTGATCTTGTTGTTGATATATTTATTCCGTTAAGGAGCACACATCTTTGGTATCTAAAAATTACATCCTCCTCATCTGTGTATAGTTGCCTTTTAATGATTCCTTCTCCAGTGACTGCTCTGCAGAATACATCTGAGAATTCATCAGATATTTCATCTACATTATCAAAAAATGATGCATAGTTGTGTTGCAATATTTGACTTAGATCATCTATTTTTTTCGGAAGAGAAAGCAATGGCACTACGGATGGATCAATAATTATTCGCATTGATCTTGAGAAAGAGGATTTTGCAGAACCTTGTGGTCCGTTCACCAATATAATTGGATGTGGAAATCCAGGAATCATCATTGTTGCTAAGAGTACTGAGTATAGAAGTTTATTTTCCTTTTCTTTTTGCTCATCTGGATTTTTCAAATTCACTAATTCTAAGTATTTATCTAAATCTTCTTTTTCTCCATTAAGATCAATGTCCATTTCTGCCATCGTATTATAGCGCCTAAACATTATAATGTCATTTGATGGAATTATTTCTATTCCATTTTTTGATACTTTTAGAATTGACCAATCTGGCTTTCCAAGATCTATATATATTTCATCGCCCTTTCTACAATATCTATTCCATAGCTCAATTTTTTGGTTTTGTTCTAAGGCTTTTCCTTCGCAAAGATGTATTAAACTTTTTATTTTTTCATCAGATACATTCATTTCTGCGTTTTTTAGCCACAGTGTTGCGAAAGATTTAAATGTGCTTGAGTTTATGGGATGATTTTCAAAATGATCTCCATTTTGAAAATGTGCAAAAGGTTTTCCATATTGATCTAAGAAAAAGATTGTGTTTTCAGGAATTGCTGCCTCTAATTTTTGTTGTTCTTTAGCAAGCTCATTTTCCTTTTTTGCAAGCTCTTTTCTTTCATATTCAGCAAAGATTGTATATAATTCAGTATCCAATTCTTCTTGATTTGCTAATTTAAACCATTGATGTATTGCAGCTTCTTCTATTGGTTTTTTATATGTTGATTCAATTGCACTATTTCTAATTTTGCTTTCCTCATCATTGTTGAAATTCGCTATAAAGCTTATGATTTCTCCAGCTTCTTCTTTGTTTAGGCTAAGTTTTTTTCTTAAAAAAGCAGCAAATCCTAATGCCGTGACTTGTCTTTGTCCTTTTTCCCAATGATTTAACACTGGAAGAATGTATTCCCAATACTTATTCACAATTTCCAATCTTGAGATTAATTTTTCGTATTTTTCTTTTGTAAGCGATAGAATTTGGTAAGGATCAGATAAATTCAGATAATTTTCAGAAGGCGGCTCTTTGCTTAAGCTATGCTCTCCTTTTATATCAATTTTCAAATTAGCATATTGCTTGTTTTCTGTTGTTATACCTTCTTCTACAAATAAGTGGACATGATACCCGTGAGGTGTATTTGTGACCCATGTTTTGTTTCTTATTGTTTCAATCCCTTCTCCTATTATTCCTCTTACATATCGATCATCTTTTGTGTCAAAATCAATAGTAATTAGATTATTAGAAATTTTTCCGCAAATAATTTGAATTCCATCATACATTCCATTCTGGATGCCTTGCATCCATTCATTATATAGCGAATCTGCAGGAGGCGTTTCAAAAAATTCCTTATAACTCG
>CAYSIM010000117.1:0-1350 GCA_964431165.1 uncultured Thermoplasmatales archaeon
CCATGGTGACTGGAAGTACGTTTCCGCTCACAAGAATTACCTTTATACCCTTTTTTTCCAGTTTTCTGAATGCAGGAATTATCCCCAATGTTACCTCCCTTTTGTTGTTTGTAATTGTGCCGTCTATGTCTGTGGCAATTGCTTTTATACGCATGTTAGATGGTAAGTTATATTAAATATTAAAACATTAACAGGATGGGTGTTTGTTTTGGTGAGGAAATACGTAAAAAACAGGGCACAGGCATGGATCAAAGATCTTATTTCATTGGCGAGGGAAATGGAAATTGAAGGTAACTATGAACTGGAGAGAAAATATGTCGCCCTGGCCCTTGAAATTTCAAAGCATTATAAGGTAAAGATACCTGAAAAGAGGTATATTTGCAAGAAGTGTAAATCTGTACTTATACCAGGAAGAAATGCAACTGTAAGATTAAAAAAGGGAAGGATTAATATAAAATGCCTTAAATGTGGAAATATAAAAAGATTTGTTATATAATCATTCAATTTCCTTTTCTTCCTTTGATTCTTCTGTTGTTTCAATCTGGAAATATACCTTCATACCATGTAAGGTTTCATATATTTTATCTGCAAACCAAATTGCATCTTCCACTGTGGCATTATTTCCCCAGTCATAGACAAAGTCATACCATCCTGTTATTGGCCTGAAGCCCAATCCTTCAAGTGCTGAAACTATCTGGGAAGGCCTTGCCCCTTCGCTGTTAAAGGTAACTTTCAGGTATGTTTTCATACGATTCAAAATCAAGCAATACATCACTCTATATAAAAATTTCTTCCTTGTTTACATATTCAAAAAATTTAGAAAAATAAAAATTTATTTAATATTTTTAATAAATAATAAAAAATTTTCATTCAATCCTATGGATTCAATAAAATCTAATCCTTTTTTAACATTTAGCATTTCTTTTAAGGAATTATGCATGTCTGATCCAACAGAAACTGGAATATTTCTCCCTTTTATGTACCTGAAAAAATCCTCCGATAGTTCAAAATAGTACTGACCCAACAATGTATAATTCATATTCGTATTTATTTCCACAAAAATCCCATGCGTTTCCAGAAGATTTGCAAGATCCTCCATTCCCAGATGACTAAAATTTTTAATTATGTTATTATGTGCTAATCCTATGGGTATTTTTATTTTATCATATATTTCGATCAGTTTCCAGAAAGGAAAGCCCCCCATAGAACTATCTTCCACATATTCAAAAAGAACATAATCAAGCTTATCAAAAATTGAAAAATTTAGTTTTGAAAAATCTGTTCTGGATGAGAAATCGATTTCAATACCCTTGTAAACTTCAATGTCCGTATCCAAAGAATTTATTTTTT
>CAYSIM010000117.1:1360-2966 GCA_964431165.1 uncultured Thermoplasmatales archaeon
CAACATAAACCTCCAAAGTCACTTCATCCATGGATCTTACTTTTCTTGTTTTATAATGATCTGTAATACCTATGGAACTAAATCCATTTTTTGATGCAAAATCTGCTATATCTTCTATGGAATTCAAACCGTCTGAAAAATTGGAATGTATATGAAAATCAAAATAATTTTCCATAATCAACCTACTTTTTCCCATTCTTCAAGCTTCATTACTGCCGAAAGTGTAGATCCTCTCTTTATTTCCTCTCTTATTCTATTTTCCTTTTCCATTACATCAATGGCTCTGTTTGCAATTTCCACAGCTATTTCTTTAGGTATAACAACCAGACCTGATTCATCGCCCACTATCCAGTCACCTGTCCTTATTTTCTGTCCACCAAATTCTACCTCAACCCCTATTTCACCATATCCTTTTGGTTCCCCTGCATTAGGTACTATGTATTTTGCAAATACTGGGAAATCTATTTCCTTGATTGTGTCTATATCTCTAACTGCACCGTTTATAACTACACCTGATAGACCTTTTACCTTGGCGCTCCATGATGCAAGCTCGCCCCATACCGCAGTTTCACCACCATTTACGTCTATAACTAGAACTGTACCCGGTTCTGCTCTGTCTATGGCCTCAACAGGTTTAGACCAATCCCCATCCATAGCCCTTACAGTTAATGCTTTACCCACCATTTTCTTACCCCTGGAAATTATGGGGATTAAACCATGAATTGCACCCTTTCTGTGAAGCGCATCGGAAATATTTGGTGTAGAAACTTTCTGAAATGCATCATACAATTCCTCCTGCCTGTATTTTTTAAATAGTTCTGTTTTTATTGGTGTCATTTTCTCAATACTTTCCTTTATTTTTCTGGCTGCTCCTGTTACATCTTCCGCTTTGATTATAGAACCTCCACATATTATTATGGATGCTCCGTTTTCCACCATAAGTGGTGCTGTTTCAGAATTTATACCTCCTGCAACTGCCACAGGTAGATTCGTTTCCTTTACCACCTCCCTCAAAATTTCAAGAGGATCCTTTCCTACCATCTGCTGATCAACACCAACATGCACACATAGATATTCTGCCCCCATTTTTTCTGCTTCTTTAGCCCTTTTCACAGGATCGGATAGATTGAGAAGATCTACCATAATTTTTGAACCATATTTTCCAGCTGCTTTCACTGCCTCGGTTATGGTACCATCATCGGAAGCACCCATTACAACAATAACATCTGCACCGCTCTTTGCTGCCATTTCCGCCTCTGCGCCACCAACATCCATTGTTTTCATATCGGCCACTATTATTTTATTCGGAAACATCCTTTTTAATGTTCTAACTGCATCCATACCTACACTTTTAATCAAGGGAGTGCCAACTTCTATCCAATCCACTCCACCTTCCACAGCTTCCTTGGCTATCTGAATCGCTCTCTCAAGAATTGTTAGGTCAAGTGCTACTTGTAAAATTGCCATAATTTCTAATATCATTAATTAATAATTAAATTTTATTGATCTTTTAATTAGAAAAACCATTTTTTCTTATTGATAAATTATTTGATGCGGAGGGCCGGATTTGAACCGGCGAACCCCTATGGGAGCAGATCTTGAGTCT
>CAYSIM010000118.1:0-2949 GCA_964431165.1 uncultured Thermoplasmatales archaeon
AACTGCCAGGTCAACACCGTTGAGATATATTCCGGATGAATTTACTAACCCTGCCGCATCACCCACCACCATTACACCATCCTTGTAGAGTTTGGATATCATCCTGTATCCCCCCTCTGGTATTGCATGGGCAGAATATTCCTTGAGCTGCGCATTCTCTATAAGATCGGAAATCATTGGATGCTCCTTTAGATCTTCAAGGAAGTCTATTGCATAATATTCACTTTTTCTCAGTGCTTCAAGTGAAACTATGGATATGGAATCCTTTAATGTATATATGAACCCGCCTCCCCTCAGATATTTTGTTGGGAATCCTATGATCAATTCCTCCACACCATCCTTGCTTGTGATGCCGAATCTCTTGTTCACCTCTTCCTCTGTTAGCTGGAATACCTCCTTCATGCCTACTCCAAAATCGTTTGGATCTGGCCTCTTCTTCATACCTTCTTCCTGTGCAAGCAATGATACAGCACCATCGGCGATTATCACCACATTACCATCCATCGTATCCTCACCAGATTTTACACCTGTCACCCTGTTACCCTCATGGAGAAGGGAATCAACCTTTACACCTGTGGCTATGAGTGCCCCGGCCTCTTCCACCTTTTTTGCAAACCATTGGTCGAATTTGGACCTGAACACGGAAAATCCATTGTAGAATTCACCCCTGAATCCAAAATTCTTGTAGTCAATGGATAAAAATGATTTGTCTGTCATCATGGTGATCCTTCTTCTCGTTATGGGCCTTTCAACGGGAGCCTCCTTCCAGAATTCAGGAATCAATTTATTGAGCGAATTTGTATAGATTACACCACCGAACATGTTCTTGGAGCCGTTATATTCACCCCTTTCAAGTACAAGGGTGGAAAGCCCAGCTCTAGCAGCTACAAGTGCAGCGGAAAGACCCGCAGGGCCACCCCCTACCACAATTACATCGAACTTATCAGACATATTATCATGCCTCAGTAGGGTAATTAAATCTATTTATTTATTTTTTTACAAAAAAAATTTTCTAAATTATACAATAAAGATTTGATTAATTTACGATATATAATTATTATTTTAACAAATTTAATGTCGAAAAATTTCAAAAAATGATCATTTTTGAAAAAATTATTATACTTAAAAACATTTAGGTAATTGGTGATAAAAATGGCAGGTGGTTTAAACATAATAATGTTTTCAGGAAGCGCGGATAAGCTGATACCGCTGGGTGTATTGACTCAGACAGCAGCTAACCTTGGTGTGCCTGTAAGGGTATTTGTAACTGGCTGGGCAATGCTCGCATTCAAGAAGAATGGACCGAGTTCTGTGAACAGGGTAACGAAGGAATTCGAGGACCTTGCCCCATTGCTGATGCAGGGCCTGACAAGGATGAAGGCTCCAAGCTGGTATGAGATGCTGAAAAGTGCAAAGGAGATAGGTGATGTGAAGATTTATGCATGTTCCTTGATGGCCGAGGCTCTAAACATGAAGAATAAATCCGATTACGATCCAATAGTGGATGATATCGTGGGTGCCGCATCCTTCATGCAGATGGCAGAGGGTGGCCAGGTAATATTCATATGAAGGGATGAAAATGGCAACAATAAATGTTGATAGCAGGGGATCTGCATGCCCTGGTCCAATAACTGACCTGGTAAGGGCTTACAAGAAGGCAAACAATGGAGATATTATAGAACTCCTTGCCACGGATTCAGGGATAAAGGCGGATGCAAAGGCATGGTGCGAAAGAACGGGCAATGAGCTCCTGGGAATAGAAGAAAAGAACGGGGAATACAAGGTAAGAATACTTATAAAATCCAAAAAATAATTTTTTTATTTTTTATTTATCCCTTAAAACAGGTCTGAATGTCCTGGCTATTCTTATTTCATCTTCATCCAGTTCCTGCGTAATCTTCTCTTCAAATATGTACTGCGCTTTTTTAAGTATTGCACCTCTGGGTGAAACTATAGTTGATCCTCCCCAGAAAACAATGTTCCTTTGAGTTCCTGCCCAGTTATTATATATAAAAAATACCGTATTTTCAATTGCCCTTACAGGGATGAGCATTTCAAAAAGTGCCCTCGAGGTAACAGGGCTTGCAGAAATGTTCACCACATATTTGCTTCCCTTCATTGCAAGTTCCTGTGTTATGAATGGAAAGAATATATCGTAGCATATTTCAATGCCCACAGTACCATGGGATGTATTGAATGTAACTGTCTCATTCCCTGGTTTAAAGTATATCATCTCCTCGAACGGACCGAAATTGGGTAGCCTCATCTTCCTGTAAACGTGGATCTCACCCTTCTCATCTATGGCCATTGCGGAGTTGTAAAGAAATCCATTTTCCTTCTCTGGAAAACCAAAAATGATGTTCCTCTTCTTTTCAGCCATTAACCTTGAAAGCATCATGAACCTTTCATCTTCCCTGGAAAGGGCTTTAAGATAAAGATCATCCCTTATCAAGTAACCAGTTAAATAGAGCTCCGGGAAAACATAGAGATGGGCATCATTCTCCTCCATGAAGCTCAGCATACTCCTGAGATTACCCTCAACGCCTAGGTTCTTATACGGCTGATAAATTGCTACCTTCATCGAAATAAAGTAAATATTTCCTGGATTTTAACTTTTGTGTATTCTACGCTTCTTATTCCTTTTTTTGCACGTCAAAGTTTCTCAGCCCTCAATTTCATCTCCTCCCTCAGTCTTTTTACGTCCGCTGGAATGATATAAATGAGTATTATGAAGAGAATGCCGCATACTACCCAGGCTCCAACACTTATCAGTGTGATTGCGTACTGGGCAGATATACTGAAGACCAAGATCATTCCCAGAAGGACCGCAAGTGAACTTCCAATATTTCCAAAGAAGTTCAAGTATGCTACTGCACTTCCCCTTAGCTCTGGTTCAGTGATATCCATAATGGCAGCATTCACGCTTGGACCCGCCATGGGTATTACGAA
>CAYSIM010000119.1:0-271 GCA_964431165.1 uncultured Thermoplasmatales archaeon
AGATCTTTTAGAAGCGTCTATAGAATTTGCAAAGAGGGGTGGTAATCTTGACATTACTGCACATTCTGGAAAAACAGTGGAAACAATAAAATATCTGCTTTCAAGGGGTGTGGACGAGGAAAAAATAACAGTTTCCACTGATGGGAACGGTTCATTACCTGTATTCGATTCAAGGGGTATCCTGAAAAAGCTGGACGTTTCACCAGTGGATACCCTTCTCAGGATTTTCAAAGAGGTTGACTGGGAAATGAGAAAAAAATTCATAAAATTT
>CAYSIM010000119.1:346-2916 GCA_964431165.1 uncultured Thermoplasmatales archaeon
ATGCCGATCTGCTTGTGATGAACGAATCCTTTGAGATTGAATTAGCAATATCCAGAGGGAGGGTAAAAAAACCATGAGACCATATACAGTAATAAATTTCGCCATGAGCGTTGATGGCAGGATAGCGCTTTCCACGGGAGAACAGACAAGGCTTTCCAATGAAGAGGACATGAAAAGGGTACATCTGCTGAGGAATTCCGTAGATGCAATAATGGTGGGTATAGGAACAGTAATCAGCGATGATCCTTCACTCACTGTTAAGAATAAATATGTGGAAAATCCAAGAAATCCTGTCAGGGTGGTACTTGATTCAAAACTGAGGATTCCTTCAAATTCTAAGGTACTGGATGGAAGTTCCAGGACAATAATTTATACAACTTCAAATGAAAAAAGGGAACTGAATGCTGAAATCAGGAAACTTGAGGGTAATAAACTAGAATTAAAAAGTGTACTCCAGGACCTTTATTCCCTTGGCATAAGAAAATTGATGGTGGAAGGGGGTTCAACTGTTATAGGTTCTTTCATAAGTGAAAGACTCTTCGATGAAATGTACATTTTCGTCGCTCCCGTTTTCATAGGTCCTGATGCTCCTCCTGTAGCAAGGATGCGTACAGCTTCCAAACTCGAAGAAATGCTAAGATTCAAATTTGAGGAAATGAAAAGAATTGGAGATGGTGTTCTCCTAAGGCTATTACCATGATAGATTTTATAAGAAATCATCCCGCCGCCTATATCTCTTCCCTTGATTCTCTGGTTATAGCGGATCTTCACCTTGGCATTGAGCATGATATGGAAAGAAAGGGTGTAATAGTAGAGCCCCCTGACAGAAAAATGCTCCATGAACTATCTATTCTCCTGGATGAAACAGGTGCAAAAAATATCTTTATCCTAGGGGATGTGAAACATGCAATAAATCCAAATCATAACGAAATTGAAAAGGTAAGAAATTTTTTTAATGAGATTAAAAAAAGGGCAAATATATTCATAATAAAAGGAAACCATGATGGTTCCCTAGAAAAATTCCTGGATGTAAAGATCTACGGTTCAAGGGGGATAAGAAGGGGAGATTTTTATTTTAACCACGGGCATACCTGGCCAGATAAAAGGCTCAGTGGTTCGAAATACTTACTCATGGGCCATCTGCACCCTGAGGTGAAGATAATAATCCCTGGAGAGGAGAAGAAGTTCCACAGGTGCTGGTTAATAGGAACTCCTGGAAGGAAATTCAAGAAATACTACGATTTTGATGGTGAAATAGTGATCCTTCCCGCATTCAACCCATTCGTTGGTATGTCAATAAGGGAATATGCTCCTGGCCCGCTATTCAGAAATGGCCTCGTTAGTATGGGAAATATGGAAGTGTACCTCCTGGATTCGACCGACATTGGAAAGTTTTCACATATTGCGGTAAAAAGGTAAAATTTATTATCACAAATAAAGATATTGAATACTGGAGGTAATAGATTTGCCGGATCCCAAAATAAGTCCCTATAAGCTTTCCAGGGACCTGGAGGAAAGGGCGAAGGAAACAAGGCGCAGGAAGGAAATGCTAGATTCACAACTTCCACGCTATGAAAATATCATAAAATTTTTTGGGGACACAATTAATGAGGATCTCCTGGAAAAATTTAACCAGGTAAAGAAGCTTTACGATGAAAAGGAGTTTTACGATTCATGGGAAATATTCTCACAGATAAGGGAAAATATTGATAAAAATGTAAGGAATGCAATGAAGAATAAACTGGATGAGCTGGAAAATCTCCTCTTCTGCAATGCTTTGAACAAGGAGGAAATAAGGAAAAAAATTTCTTCAGCACCTGAAGATCCTGAAAAATTTCAGGATTTTTACAGGGATATTCTCGATGAAATAAAGCTGAAAATAAAGGAGGGATTTGCATCCATAAGGCCAGGGGAACTGAATTCAGAAATATTCAAGAAATATGGTAAGGAAATTTCATCCATAATTTCCATGGATTATTCTTCTTTGAAATCACTCTGTGAGGAGATTTCCAGGATGGAAAAGAATTATTTTATGGAAAAGCTAAACAAACTAACGGAGAGGCTTGATTATTTAAGGGATTGCTACAGTAAGTTAAAAATTTCAACATCCGGGTTCAACAAACTCAACGATGAGGTAATTTCTCTATTAAAGGAAGAGGATTACTTTGAAGCCTTGGAAAAGATGGAGAAATTCATTTCAAGTTCAGAGGAAACACTGAGAGAGGTACTCAGAAAACTTATGGATACAATAGGGAAATCCATAGATGAGGCCTCCTCGATGGGAGCTGATGTGGAACAGATAAAGAATAATGTTTCCCTTGCAAGGGATCTTCTATCCAGGGATGAATACAGGAAACTCATAGATTTCATAAGGGATATAAATTCGGATATAGAAAGATCAAAGGTAATTCTACTTGAAAATAAATTGAATGATGTGAAGGAAAAGATACAGGAGGCTAAGGAGAAAAATTTTGATGTTAACGAAATTACTAAGGTTTTTGAAAAATCCAAGGATCTCATATCAAAAAGACAGCTAAAGGAAGCCCTAAAATCACTGGACGAAATAATTT
>CAYSIM010000120.1:0-2901 GCA_964431165.1 uncultured Thermoplasmatales archaeon
GGCAAGTCTTTTCTATGAAGCAGGAAGCCCCTTGCGAAAGCGAGGGGTAGTTCACTTAAAAGATCAGGAGCAGATGATGGTAAGTAGGTATCATGGATAGAATTTCTATAAAGCCGAAGAAAGTGTTTTAAAGTAAAAACATTTCATCGAGAATCATGGAATTGAAAAGTGGCGAGATCAGGTGGCACAAGCTTAAGATCTACTATTCTGTTGTACGTTTCCTTCTTATTTTAAGGAGGGTAAATAGGTATGCCAGAAAGGGCAAAAGTGAAAAGATAAGGAAGATTGCAAAAAAGAATGTTTCACTCTTTTATAAACTCGGTCCTACGTTCATTAAACTAGGCCAGATACTTTCATCCAGGGGTGATATGTTTCCGCAAGAATACATAGATGTGATGTCCGAGCTGCAGGACGTTGTGCCTCCTGCACCTTTTTATGAAATAAAAAAGGAGATTGAAGAAGAATATGGTAAACCCATTGAAAAGGTATTCGATTATTTTGATGAAAAACCCATATTTTCAGCTAGTCTTGGTCAGGTTCATTTTGCAGGGTTGAACGGTAAAAGAATAGTGGTGAAGGTTCTCAGACCAGGAATAAGGAAAAGGGTAATGCTGGATATTTCTGCTGTTAAAAGCATGAGGAATATTTTCAGGATATTGATGGGTAGGGAATTTGAAATGATGGCGGAAAGGGTACTGAGTACATTTGAGAAAAGTGTTTACGATGAAATGGATTACAGAAAGGAAGCTAATAATTTACTGGAAATTTCGGGAAATCTATATTCGAGGGAGAATAAACTGAAAATTCCGGGTGTTTACCTAGATCTTGTGAGGGAAAAAGTGCTACCCATGGAATATATACCAGGTATAAAGATCACGGATGTTGAAAAACTTAAGGAAAAGGGCTTTGATCTTAAGGAACTTGCAGAAAGGGTGGTGAACGTATTTACAAAAATGGTGATAAAGGATAACGTTTTCCACGCAGATCCTCACCCTGGAAACATTTATGTTTCGGATGATGGTTCATTGATACTTTATGATTTTGGAATGGTGGGAAGGCTTGACAGTAAAACGAGGGCAAATCTTTTCATGCTCTATAATGCTCTCATATCCAAAGATCCTGAAAGGATAATAGATGCAATGATAAACCTTGATGCTCTTGATCCCTACGAAAAAAGGTATTTCTCTTGCACTGAGATCCCTGGAAGGTGAGAAGATATCCGAATACGAGGTAAAGGAGCTGGTAAATTTTGCAAATAAGATCCTCTACCAATTCCCTTTCAGGCTTCCGGATAACCTTGCACTTTTCATAAGGATGTATGTTTTGATGGAAGGTGTTGCCCTTACGCTTGATCCCGAATTCAATATGCTCAGATCTATAGGAAAATTACTCGATTCACCTGATATGAGAAGGGAGTTATTCTACAACACATTGCATTATGAGTTAGATTCCATTATTACAAACTATAGAACATTAACAAGGATCATACCTAAACTGAACGATTTTCTCGATATGCATCAGGGAAATTATATAAAAAATAATAGAAGTGGTTATGAATATATAATCCCTGGATCAATACTTGTTGGTAGTTCAATTATAGCACTTAGCCATCCATTAATATCGCTTACGGGCTTTGTTGCATCAATCATACTCTTCGTATATTTCTATTTCAAAAAATGATTCAATCCACCTTCACCTTGGCTGCCTTACCCACTGGTACCGTAACTGTTAGAACACCATTTTCATACTTCGAACTTGCCTTCTCCTCTTCAACATTAACAGGTAGTAAAATTCTCTTGTAGAATCTTTCCGGCCTCTGTCTTACATGAACAAGGGCCCTTTCACCATAATCTATTTTTCTATTAACCTGTATTTTAAGGTAGGCGGAGCTGATCTCCACATTGATATCCTCCTTTTTCAGACCAGGGAGATCCAGTGTAATTATGAGATTCCCATCCAGTTCTACAATATCTATAGGGGGTAGAACAGATTCAAAAAAACCTTTTTTCCTTTCTGCCATGATTTTTTCAACATCGTTCTTTATGTCCTCGCTCAAAAATTTTAACCAAGTTTCTACCATAACGCATCACCAATTTGAAATTAAAAATATTTACTATTTAAGCATTTTGTCATTTCATGTACCTTGTAAGAATTATTCTCATCGCCTCTGAGGATCCAAGTCCAAAGGTGGCTGCCCTTGAATCCCTGGCTAACCTTTCCACCACAGTACCCCTGGTGTAACCATATCCACCCAATATCTGTACGGCATTGGATGCATGTTTAACAAATGATTCTGTCACGAATAGCTTGGCTATTGTACTTTCAATACCTATCTTCTCCCCTCTTTCCAGGAGCATGGCTGCATTGTAAACCAGAAGCCTCGATGCTTCAAGATCCTTTAACATTTCGGATAGATAATACTGTATGAATTGATAGTTGATTATGGGATATTCACCACTTTTTCTATTTTTTGCAAATTTTAAAGATTCTTCATATATTCTCTGAAAAGATCCCAAAGAACCTGCCGAGAGTACAAGTCTAGATCTTTCCAGCACTTTGAGGAATATTTTAACACCTTCACCTTCCCTGCCTATCACATCTTTTTCATCAACAGGCGCATTTTCATAGTGAAGGGATCCAATGGCAGAACCCCTCAGACCCGTCTGATGCAACCTTTTTCCTATTTTAAAATTTTCAGTCCCTTTTCTAACAAAAAATACAGAAAGACCCTTCTCCATGAAATTATCTGCTGTCTTTGCGAAAATTATAAAATAATCTGCTACCAGTGCGTTTGTAATAAAATTTTTGGAACCTGTTAACATGTATTTTCCATTTTCTTTCTTTGCAATACTTTTTATTCCAGTAATGTCTGTACCGCCAACAGGTTCCGTGAACGCAAAA
>CAYSIM010000121.1:0-2891 GCA_964431165.1 uncultured Thermoplasmatales archaeon
TCCTTGTGTGTATTTTCATTTTTATGTTGCCTATGTTTGACAAAAAAATACGATTGTTTTTCACATCTATGGAAAATCCGCTCTGGTTGAAATTCATGGATTTGTATCTGCCAGATTTCTTGAATCTTAATTTTCCTACCTTCTTACCTTTTTTCTTCAGTTTTGATAATGCATATATGTTGCTCCATAACTGGTAATTCACCATTTGCAATACCTTGGAATTTACCTTTTTCAATTCAGGGTTCTCTTCCTTCAACTTTACTATTAATGCCTGGGTATCCTTCTGCCCTATTTTTCTTCTCTCTTTCCTTGCATTGTTCAGTTCCTCCAACAACCTATTATAGAGCCACCTGCATATTTCCAGCTGTTCCTCCATTATTATTTCCTGTTTTTTGCTCGGATAAAGCCTGAATTTATAACTTATCAACATTATAGCCTGCCTCTTTTATCAATCTCCAGATTATATCTTCATATGTTTCATTCTTCTTTCCTATGTTTTGAAGGACTTTACGCAAATTCTTTGTTATTCTTATTGATGCATAGTCCTGTTCCATACATGATTATAATATACCATATTATATAAAGTTATCGGCTTTCATCCCCTCCCTTTCGGAAGGGGATTTCCCGCCGATGAAAGTTAAAATACAATTTTTCTGCTGATTCTTCAAACAGAAGGCAAAGAATGGAAAAAAATATCACAGTTATGCAAAATTAAGCATCAATGCTTGGCGGATCCGGCATTCAAGGTGCACAGCTGATCGTGAAAAATGGATGCAATGTTGTTTCAGAGGATCATTCGCCCCGAGCTATTAAGGATTTTTTACGGTGATAATGGATTCTAGATTATGTACTCCTGTACCCATGGAAAAGATGAATTAAATGTTTAAGAATGCAAGCTCCAGCCATTATTTACTATTCCTATTCTCTCCACCATGTATGATAAATTTTTTCATAGAAGAACGTTGGCTATGATAAGTAAAGTACCGACGATATCTAGGATTACTACCTGGTAAGTTCTTTTGGAAATTTCTATGCTCGATTCTGGCAATTTAATAAGATGAAATATTTCCATTGGAATGAGTATCAAAAGTAAATAGAAACCTGAAAATGTTGGAATGAGTGTTGAAATTAAAATTAACAAACCATATATTTTTTTAAATTTCCTTGACCTTAAAGAATTTTCTCTATCTTCTGGCAGATGGTGCAGGTACCTGATTGCTGAAGCCATACCACCCAGAAAAATTGAGGCTGCAATGATGGAGTAATTCAACTCACCATTTAATGCGATAATTGATCCCACCAATGGCAGAGGGCCGAAATTGAAGAATGTTGAAATTTCACCAATACCCCTGTAGGCCAGCTTGAAAGGTGGAAATAGATAGATTATTGAAAGAAAAATTGCCAGGAGACCAATGTAGAGCAGAATAATCTTCTGGGAAATAAAAAGGATGAAAATTGCATCAATAAATGCAACTACAATTGAAATGAGCGATAGAACCTTCAGCGTATTCAATTTGAATTTTCCATTCAGAACTGAATAAGGACCGAGAGGGAATAATGTATTTTCATTCCTTAATGGTACATTATTCTTATAATCGAAGATATCCATTGATACGTTCATAAAAAATTGAACAGAGATGACAAGAATCATTAAAAGAATGAAGGTAATGATATGTGAGCGGACAATGCTAAAGGCAACAAGAACGGATGAAATGGATGTGAAATATAGCAATATTTTAAAATTTTTCAAAAATTCTTTCATACGATGTGCCTCATTAAAATAAAGATGATTAGAAAACCTACGGAAAAATACATGTGAAGTGCCGTGAAATTTGCCGTCTTTATGTCAAGAAGGTTCCTGTTCCAGTTTCTCCTGTTGAGTGCTATTTTTGTCAGCGAAACTGCCCAGGGTATGGTAAGCAGGGACCCTAGAATGGGGAATAATGAGGGATCAAAGATCACTGCCACTATGAACAAGGGAAAGGATATCCATATCATTGAAATATAATATATCATGGATCCCTTTTCACCTAGCAGTGATGCAACTGTCCTCACCCCAGATTTTCTATCTTCTTCCATATCACGCCAGTTGTTGGCATGGAGGATAGCAACAATGATAAGGCCAAGGGAAATGGATATGAGTATTTCGCTAATTCCAATTTTTCCAACCTGAAGGACATAGGAACCTAGGAATATACCAGGGCCAAAGGCAAGGAAAACTGCAAGGTCACCAAGGGCTAGCCATTTCCAGCCTAGCCTTGGAATGCCGTAAAGTATTCCTGAAACTATACCTATGATAATAAAGGGAAAGATTTCCGGCCTCTGGATGAGGAGGTAAATACCAATGATCGAAGATAATACGATAAGAATTATGATGTAATAGAGTTCCTTCCTGGGTTCAATGATCCTGTCTATTAGAACCCTGGCACCGGAGGATCCCATTCCATTTGGCCTATCAACGCCTGTGACGAAATCAAAATAATCGCTGAGCGCATTCATTGCACCATGAATGAGTATTAGTGCAATTACTGAAAGCATTAGGAGATAGAAATTTAGGGATGGAGCAAGTATTGCACCAAAAATGATCGATGTCACGCTCTGCTGGAATGACCAGGGCCTCAATGCCCTTAAATAGGGAAATCTTTTATTTTCCCTCAGATCTTCAATCTTGAATTCTAGATCATACTTTCTTGGCTCATTCCTCATGTCCGTTACCCTTATTTCTTCTGGTATCAACCTTGCAAGAAGAACATTACCTGATTTGACAAAGAGTGCATCCTCGGGTATTTTGTACAGCAGTGTTCCCCTTTCACTGTGAAATTCTGAAGGTTCGCCTAGTATTTCCACCCTTCCTCTACCCTGGAAGAAAAGATCGGGTTTATCATCATCTA
>CAYSIM010000122.1:0-216 GCA_964431165.1 uncultured Thermoplasmatales archaeon
ACACTTGAGAAAATAGTTAAAGAAACTGAAAAGGTAAGGCTTGCCACAAGGATAGTTTCAAGCGATATGGAAGAGATTTCCAGATTCTTCGAGAAGGCAATAGAAAGTGGATGTGAGGGTCTTGTGGCAAAGAGTATAGCCAAGGAATCAATTTACAGGGCAGGTGCCAGGGAATTCCTATGGATAAAATTCAAGAGGGATTATCAGATGGAACTC
>CAYSIM010000122.1:275-488 GCA_964431165.1 uncultured Thermoplasmatales archaeon
TGCTTTTGTAACTGTATGTAAGCTCGGTTCAGGATTTACGGAAGACAATCTCAAGTATTTGCCAAAAATACTGGATCCCTATAAAATAAATCATAAACATCCCAGGGTGATTTCCAATATAGAGGCAGATTTCTGGTTTTCACCCTATGTAGTCCTGGAACTTATAGGAGCAGAACTTACACTTAGTCCATCCCATACCTGCTGCATGGATGT
>CAYSIM010000122.1:513-2823 GCA_964431165.1 uncultured Thermoplasmatales archaeon
GGGTATCTCAATAAGATTTCCCAGATTCACAGGAAGATTCAGGACGGATAAAAAGCCGGACGAGGCTACAACAGCAAAGGAAATACTTGAACTTTATAGAAGCCAGAAAAAGAAACTGGTTACAGATTCATAGATATACAATTTCCTCCTCTTCAATGTATGTCCTGTAGTATGGGCAGCTAATATCCTTTCCATCACATTTAAATGTTGCCAGTTTTTTACAATAACCATCCCTGTAATAGGCACAAATACCATCCGGTACGGGGAACTTTCCAAAAAATTTGCACTTCTCCCCTATGCATTTGAAACCCCTGTAAAGGCCATGGCATATGCCTTCTTCATCCTCAAAGGCGCACCTCATCAATAAAAACATTACAATTTAGATTAAAAATTTATTGTATTTGAAGATTTGAAAAAAATAATATTTTTTAAGGTGTTTATTATGATCAATTATGTTCCTGCTGGATGAAATTAAAAATAACATAAAAAAAGAACTAAAGGAATCCATAAGGGAAAAATTCTCGCTGGATATTGATATAAACGTTGAAATACCTCCGGAGGAACATGGTGATTTTGCATATCCCCTTTATGATCTTGTTAAATATCTGAAGAGAAGTCCTTCAGATATAGGAGCCATTCTTCTCGATACATTAAAAGTAAAGAATATTTCTAAAATTGAATTATCTGGAAACTATCTGAATTTCTATGTTGATTACCTGAGTATTTCTCAGGATTTCATGGAAAGATTATGGAAAGAAGGTCTATCTGCTCTGGGGTTTGATAAACGCAATATAAAGGTTGTGCTGGAGCATACAAGTGCAAATCCCGCAGGACCTCTTCACGTTGGGAGGGGAAGGAATCCAATAATAGGTGACACACTTGCTAGATTGATGAGGAAATGCGGGTACGAAGTAGAAACGCAGTACTATGTGAACGATGCTGGGAGGCAGAGCGCTATACTTGTTTACGGATACAGAAACTTAAATCTGGATGTAAATGAACCAAAATCCGATCACAGGCTGGTACATTATTACCAGAAGGCAAATGAAATGCTGGAAAAAGATGAGAACGTTGCGAAGGAAATTGAAAAGATCATGATGGAGGTAGAAGCGGGGAACAGGGATATGATTTTTGAAAACAGGAAAATACTGAGTGAGGTGCTTAATGGAATACTGGAAACACTCTCCAGAATAAATGTATCATTTGATAGATTTTATTGGGAAACGGATCTTATATTGGATGGAAGTGTAAAAAAGGTACTGGAATTACTTAAGAGGGAAATGAAAGAGGAGGAAGGTGCCTATTACATAGAAATACCCATGAAGGGTAAAAATGAAAAAGTCTTCTTGGTTAGGAAGGATGGTACATCACTCTATTTCACAAGGGATATTGCTTACCATCTTGTTAAATCCCAGATAGCCCAAGTTCTGGTCAATGTGCTAGGAGAAGACCATAAACCCCATGCAGAAATGCTCATGTATGTTCTAAAGAAAATAAGGAGCGATATTAACTTGAGGAATATTTTTTATTCTTTCGTTGGACTACCCGAGGGAAGGATGAGTACAAGGAAGGGAAGGGTGGTTTATTTGGATGATCTGATAGAGGAAGCCGTTGAAAAAGCAAGGGAAGAAATACTCAAAAGGAGGAACGATCTTTCTGAGGAAAGGGTGAAAAGTTTAGCTGAAAAGATAGGCACTGGCGCAATAAGGTTCAATATACTGAAAATACAGAATGAAAAGAAGATGGTTTTCAAGTGGGAAGAGGCGCTGAATTTCGAGGGCGATTCGTCCCCATTCCTCCAGTATTCCTATGCACGTGCTTCCTCAATACTGAGAAAAGAATATTGGAATGGCAATTTTTCCAGGGATTATATTTCTGATCCCTCTGAAATATACCTCATAAAAAATCTTCTCAGATATCCCCAGGTAATTGCAGAATCATGCGAAAACCTGAGACCACACAGATTGGCTAAGTACGCTATAGATCTTGCCTCCTCCTTTAATATATTTTATACACAGTGCCCTGTACTGAAGGAGAGGAAAGAGATAATGCAGAACAGGTTGGGACTTGTGTATGCTTTCAGGCTCATCATGGGTGATGCTCTTGAAACCATGGGTATAGATCATCCCGACGAAATATGAATCACTGGTAAACTGCAGGGAACATCTTTATCCTGCCATATCCAGTAATCACACGGTAATATCCTGAAAGCTTCCTTGAAATATTCTCTTTTCCTGCATCTATGAGGAACTTTTCAAGGTTTTTCAGTTTTGATGGTGTGGAAAAAATTATTATATTTTCTTTATTCAT
>CAYSIM010000123.1:0-2790 GCA_964431165.1 uncultured Thermoplasmatales archaeon
GCCCTTGGGCAATGAACCTTATTCCCCCATCCACCGTATTTATTGCTACCCTGCCGAAGTATTTCCTGGGTGCCAGCATACCCTCTACTATTACCTCCAGCTTGTATTCATAGACGAAAAAAGGTATGAGGTATAATTTAGTGTCAAAACCCTGCACAATCCTCTTGGCCTTAATTATTGCATCCTCCTTGCTGAGAACGGGCATTATTATTTTCCTCTCCCCCTGCCTCGATTCCTCAAGGAATATGGGTATGGATTCCTCCATTCCACCTTCTTCCTCCTCCTCTTCCACCTCTATTTCTTCTATATCCAGAATATCCTTCACCCTTTCATCATTCTCCAGAACCAGGTTAAGGAGGAATGCACCTAGGTCCCTTTCAAGATCATCCCTTCTTGTTATGGAAATGTTCAGTTTTTCAGCCTGCCTCCTTGCATCCTCACCCACTTCCTTTACGCACACCATCTGTTTCGATCCTTTGTACATTTCAAGATCCCTGTAAAATTTAAGGACATCATCAGCCGTTACCTTATCAAGGAATATACCCACTATTATTGTTATACCATCCCTCTCAAAAAAAAGGTAATCCCTGGGCTCTCTCTTCACATATTTGAAGCCGTAATTTTTCATAATGGTGATCATAAGTTCTCTGAGTGTTACCATTTCAAAAAAATATCCTACTACCATATTTAAATATTATGCTAAATTTTTACATAGAATCATAATAATCTTTAAATTCAAAGACCTCTTTATTTTTTTGCAATGCTGAATGAAGATGAGATGAGGGATCTCTGGGAATCTTTCCTTGTTCAGTATGGATACAACGTGAAAATATCCATGCTCAGCGAAAAGTATCCGGAGGAGAGGAGCATATACATTGATTTTATGGACATACAGGATTTCAGCCAGGATTTTATAGATAATCTTACATACCACCCGGAGGAAACGCTCACCATTGGTGAGGAGGTAATAAGGAAAAAATTCCCGGAGGAACTTGGGGTTGAAATAATACACATCAGGCTGAAGAATCTTCCGGATGATAGGCTGAGGGAGATAAGGAAGATAAGGAGCAAGAACATAGGGGAATTGATCACCATAGAAGGCCTTGTGAGACAGGTAACAGAGGTGAGACCAAGGCTGGTAACGGGGGCATTCGAATGCTCATCCTGCGGTCATGTAAACTATAAGGATCAGGAAACTGAAACGCTTGAAACACCTGCATTCTGCGAGGGATGCGGTAAGAAGAGGGGTGAGACAAAATTCAAGCTACTTGAGGAATTTTCAGTATTCCTAGATTCGCAGAAAATAGAGGTACAGGAGAATCCAGAGGATATAAGGGGTGGTGAGCAACCGCAGAGGCTTCAGGTTTACCTGGAAGATGATCTGACAGGCATAGTGGTACCGGGTGACAGGATAAGGGTGACGGGTGTCATTAAAACAAGCCCCAGGGGTACCAGGCAATCACCCAGCGTTATCTTCGATATTTATCTCTATGCTGTAAATGTGGAATCCATCAAAGAGGAATATAAATCTGTATCCTTAACTGAAGAGGATGTGGAAAAAATAAGGGAGTTTGCACAGGATAAGAATGTAATAGAAAAGCTCAGGAAAAAGATAGCAAGTACCCTTTTCGGTCTCGAGATAGAAAAAGAGGCAATACTCCTCCAGCTTTTTGGTGGTGTACCTCTTAAAAGAAGGGATGGTACAAGAATAAGGGGGGATATACACATCCTCCTTGTGGGTGATCCAGGAACGGGTAAGTCACAGTTATTGAAATATATAACAAATATTGCACCGAAGAGCATATACACATCGGGTAAAGGATCCACGGCAGCAGGTCTCACTGCGGCCGCAACAAAGGAGGAGTTCGGTGAGGGCAGGTGGACCCTTGAAGCTGGTGCCCTTGTTCTTGCGGATAATGGAATTGCCGCAATAGATGAAATAGACAAGATGGATGATAAGGACAGGGTAGCCATGCATGAGGCTATGGAACAGCAAACAATAACAATATCAAAGGCGGGTATGAATGCCACATTAATGGCAAGATGTTCAATTCTTGCTGCAGCAAATCCAAAATTTGGCAGATTTGACATGGCCAGGCCACTATCTGACCAGCTAAATTTACCACCCACGTTACTTTCAAGATTCGATGCAATATTCAAGATGCCCGATGTTCCAGGCGAGGTGGATTCGCAGATAGCAGACCATATCCTGGATGTTCATATGGAAACGGAGAAAGAGGAGGAGGAAATAGATGATGAGTTCTTCAAGAAATATATTGCATATGCAAAGAAGCATATAATTCCAAAGATAATGCCTGATGCAAGGGATGAGTTGAAGGATTACTATCTTAGAATGAGGAATCTTTACAATCAAACACCATCCAAGAGCATTCCAATAACTGCAAGGCAGATGGAAGCACTGATTAGATTAACACAGGCGTCCGCAAAGGCAAGGCTGAGCAATATAGCCACGGCAGAGGATGCAAGAAGGGCAATAAGGATAATACAGCATTTCATAGAGGATGTGGCAACAACGCCTGAGGGAACATACGATATAGACCGTGTTGTCAGCACAATTCCCTCCGGTGAGAGGAGCAAGTATGAGGTGATCGTGGATATAATTAAAGAACTTTCAGTTGGAAAGGGTTTTGCAGGCGAGGATGAGATAATAAGGGAAGCAAAAATAAGATCTGGTATGGAGGAGCATGAGGTAAGGAAGATCATGCAAACACTGCTCAGGGACAATTTAATCTTCATGCCTTTGAACGGTAGATACAGGGCCATAGAATG
>CAYSIM010000124.1:0-1852 GCA_964431165.1 uncultured Thermoplasmatales archaeon
AGGACATGCGTTCTCTAAGGGTAGATTCTGTAAATATTTATGCACCTGCCACATACTTCATAGATAGAATAATTGACCAGGTAAGAAGACTCCAGCAAGCAGGATATGCGTATGAAACAGAAGATGGGGTTTATTTTGAAATTTCAAAATTTAAAGAATACGGGAAACTTTCACACCAGTCCCTGGCTTCCATAAAAGCAGGTGCTAGGATAGAAATAAATGAAATGAAGAGGCACCCTGCAGATTTTGCACTATGGAAAAAGAAAAAGGAGGGGGAACCTTTTTGGGAATCACCATGGGGTGAGGGAAGACCCGGATGGCACATAGAAGATACAGCAATTACGGAATATTATTTCGGTCCCCAGTATGATATACATGGAGGTGGATCCGATCTCATATTCCCTCATCACGAATGTGAAATAGCCCAGATGGAATCTGTGAGTGGTAAAAAACCAATGGTGAACTACTGGATGCATACAGGTCTTCTTACCATAAGAGAGGAGAGAATGGGAAAATCTATGGGTAATGTTATAAATATAAGGGAAATACTTAAAAAAATTGAACCTGAACTACTCAGGTATTTTTTGATTAACAGTCATTACAGATCACCTGTGGATTTCAACTATGAAAAATTAGAAGAAATCAGACCCAGTTGGGAAAAAGTTGTAACCTCATATAGAAAATTATCCAAAAAAAGGGCGAATATAGGAAATAGATTTACTGAAGAGATTAGAAATTTTAAATATAACATAGAAAAGGCAATGGATGATGATTTTAATACGCCTGAAGCCATTTCCGTGATACAGGGTTTTGTGAATTTTCTGAATAAGAATATGGATGAGCTAGGTTCTTCAGATATAGAAGAGGCAATGAAATTATTTATGGACATAGATTCTATATTCAAAATAATACCTAGGGAAGATATACAAAGTACTGGCCTGGTGGAATTACTACTGGAAGTAAGGAAAATGGCAAGGGAAAAGAAAATTTACGATATTTCAGATTTCATCAGGGAAAAGCTGAGAGAAAATAATATCAACGTGGAGGATATGCAGGAAGGACAGATATGGTACAGGAAATAGATTATCTTTATTCACTTTCTAGGTTTGGAATAAAACTTGGTCTAGACGTAATGAGGGAATTTTCCAGAAGAATAGGTAATCCTCACAATTATTACAAAACGTTTCACATAACAGGTACCAATGGTAAAGGATCTACGAGCGCAATGCTGTATACCATTCTTAATCAGAAATATTCTTCAGGTCTTTACACTAGTCCGCACATAAGAAGGTTCAATGAAAGAATAATTGTGAATGGAAGGGAAATAGAGGATGAATTCATAGTAAAATGGGTAAGGGAGAAGAGGAAAATAATTGAGGAAATGGCTTCTGAAGGTAAACAGCCAACATTTTTTGAAGTTACTACAGCCATGGCCTTTGATTATTTTAAGGAATGTGGAGTAGATACAGCAGTTATAGAAGTTGGAATGGGTGGCAGACTCGATTCTACAAATATTATTAAACCTGAATCATCAGCAATTGTTACAGTATCCCTTGAACATACGGATAAGCTTGGAGATACACACGAGAAAATAGCATTTGAAAAGGGTGGTATAATAAAGAAAAATGTGCCTGTAGTGGTCGGTGTTGATCATCCAGATGCATTGAAAGTTATAAAGAAAATATCTGAAGAAAATGGATCCCCATTATACAATGTGAATGAAATATTCCAGGTAAAAAATTCATCAATTTCACTGGATGGCACATACTTCCATGCACAGGATGATAACTATGATTACCGTGTAAATATACCTCTTATTGGTAAGCATCAAATAAAGAATGCGCTTATCGCC
>CAYSIM010000124.1:1901-2767 GCA_964431165.1 uncultured Thermoplasmatales archaeon
GACCAATCCCTTGATTATAGATTTATTTCCAATGTAAATTTTAAGGGTAGATTTGAAGTAAAATCAAAAAGACCTCTTTTGATTCTGGATGCTGCCCACAATCCTGAAGCTGCAAGGAATCTGAAATCAACGGTGGAGGAACTTTTTTTGAGAAAACCCGTTGTTGTGGCCACTCAGCTTAAAGATAAAAATTACAGGGACTTTTTCAGGGAAATATCAGAGATGGCGGATCATCTGATAATAACAGAGGTAAAGGATGAGAGAAGGAAGGAAGCAGAAATACTAGCGGAGGAGGTAACAAAATTCAATAGAAGTGTTGAGTATCATAAGGATTCAGGTAAAGCATTTGAAAGGGCATTTGAAATTTCAGATTTCATCATTATAACTGGTTCTCTTTATCTTTTAGGTGAATTTGAAGAATGGCAGGAGAGAAGGTAATAATAGTTACACCGTATGAAGACGAGGAATTTGAGGCACTTACCATATCATTAAATTTTGAAATAGTTAAAATTTTCAAGTTCAGCCACTATTCCAATGAATTTTTCATAGGAAAAGGAAAGCTGGAGGAAATAAAGGAATTTATAAAAGAAAATATTGTTGAAAAAGTACTTTTTAATGGAAAATTAAAATCTAGCCAGTGGTACAATTTAGAAAAAGAGTTGGGAATAGAGGTAATGGACAGGATCATACTAATTATAGAAATTTTTGCGGACAGGGCAAAAAGCAAGGAGGCAAAGCTCCAAGTAGACCTGGCAAGATTGAATTACCAGATTCCCCTGCTTAAGGAATGGATACATCATGCAAGAAAGGGAGAACATCCTGGCTTTATGGCAGGTGGTGAATACGACATAGACCAGTATTACTTC
>CAYSIM010000125.1:0-2744 GCA_964431165.1 uncultured Thermoplasmatales archaeon
CTTATAAAGAGATGGTTTCCTGATAATTATTTTCTGTGAAACAGGAAACCCCTTGTGAAAGCTAGGGGTATTTCACTTTTTGACTATAGAGTTACCTTTCAATGGATTCCATGAAGAAGTATATGGAAAATAAAATTATGGCTACCATAATTGCAAGCGTTATAATATTTCTCTCTATTATTATGAAGTTGGATAGTGATATGATGAGGACAAAAGAAATAAAAACGGAAAAAAATGAAAACTTTAAGGATTCCTTTATAGATTCATTTTCCATATCCTTTTCCCAGGAGAGAACTATGAAGACAAGTACGAAAAAAATTATTGCTGAATAAATTGCCAGTGTATAGATGTTGAAAGGATCCCTACCAATACTTGAGGCGATTACAGCACCAACCAATGCTATGCAACCAGTGTAAAATATTAGAACATCTCTGTAAATAGAATCGATGATAAATAAAATAAGGGAAATTATTATTAGAAGTAAAGTATCCACAAGAACAAAATTCCTTGCAAGAAGAGTTATTCCAATGAAAACAATAAAAGCGAAAATCCATCTGAAGTTCCAGGATTTTTTCAATGAAATCAAAGTCTAGCCACCTCTAAGGATTTTGTCAATGGTGTGTCTACGTTCCATTCAACAACATTTGCATATTTTGAAATTATTCTTATTTTTGTTCTTCTTTCGAATGAAAGTATTTCTTTAACTGTACTATTAAGAGTACTCTCAAAGTATGGAACTATGACAAGAATTTCATACTTTTTAATTATAAGATCATAAACTATATCATTTATACCGCTATCAAAAAGTGAAGTGATTATAATTACTTTTGAATTTGGAGGGAAAAATCTAGTTATTATTCTTTTTCCAAACTCAAGAGGTATATAACTTATGGACCTTGATTCAACATTGAGGAGTGACTCCACCACCTTTAAATACTGTTTTTTTCCATACCCAGGATATATCCAGTCCACGGTATTCTTAAGTATTATCAATCCTAACCTGTTCCTCGAAGAAAGTATTGAGTTGGCAAGAGTCAATGCTGCCTTCACAGAACCCTTCAGGTTCTTTTCGTAGTCCTCATCGGATTTCTGATATCTCCTTGCATCCAGGAGTATAACAGTGTTACCTGATTTTTCTGTCAGGTACTGGTTTACCATCAATTTATCTGCAAAAGCAGTCCTTTTCCAGTTTATATCTTTCTTGTCATCACCATAAATAAATTCCCTGATAGAATAGAAGTCAGATCCCGTGCCCAAAAATCTGGATGTTATATCACCCAGTACAGCTCTAGTCTTTTTTGCTTTCAATCTAAATTTTCTAAGATTCTCAGTCTCAGGAAATACCCTTACAACCAGGGTATCTTCCATGGTATAGGACCATTTAAAAATATAAAGAGGATCAGCTAAAATTAAATTTATTTTTGAATAATCATATTTTCCAAATTTTTTGAATTTTAGGGATCCTTTTATAATTTTTTTATCGTTATTTTTTATATATATTTTATGTTTAATTTCATTATTTTCTATGCTAATGTTACCTTCGAAATTTATGGATACCACCTCAATCTCATATTCAAGAGTTTCATCCATGAATACTATACTCTGAAAAAATCTCCTTCTTATTTTTATTTCGCCGTTCCTGAAGCTGAGTAATCCTAGGGTAAAAAATACTATCATGGGTAGTGAAAAAAATATGGCCTGAGGAATCCTGAGCATTGCTCCTAATGATAAAAAAATTACATATATTATTACAAGAGAAAATCCATATCTTGATAATTTTATCCCCTTCATATTTTAGGCACTGGTGTACTAGAAAGTATCTTTTCAATCACATCTTCCGGTTTAACGCCCCTTATCCAGGGTTCCGGTTTTAGTATCAATCTGTGTGAAAGTGCCATTTTTGCAACACTTTTTACATCATCAGGTATTACAAAATCCCTGTTGTTCATAAGTGCCATAGCCCTTGAAAGTTTGAATAGTGCCAGAGAACCCCTGGGGCTTGCACCCACCTCCACCTGTTCGTGCTTCCTTGTTCTTGAAACAATTTCCACAATGTAATCCTCTATGGAACTATCCATGTGTATAATCTCTACTGCTTCCTGTATCTCAAGTAATTTTTCCTTGTCTATTATCCTACTCACTTCTACGTAATCCGACTTTGAATCCTTCCTTTTTTCAAGCATATTTATTTCTGATTCTTTGGATGGATATCCTATGGATATCTTTACAAGAAACCTGTCCAACTGTGCCTCAGGAAGAGGGTATGTTCCCTCGAACTCTATAGGATTCTGTGTAGCTATTACTATAAAGGGCATGTTTAACCTCCTCGTTTCTCCCTCCAGGGTCACCTGATATTCCTGCATTGCTTCGAGCAAAGCAGACTGTGTTTTAGGCGGTGCCCTGTTTATTTCATCTGCAAGGAGTATATTGGTGAATATTGGCCCCTCAACGAATCTAAAGTTCATAGTTTCCCTGTTCAGGATGAATGAGCCAAGTATATCCATTGGAAGAAGGTCTGGTGTGAATTGTATTCTCTTAAAATCACAACCCAGTGCAGTGCTGAATGATTTAGCCATGAGAGTTTTTGCAAGGCCAGGATAATCTTCAATCAAAATATGCCCCTTTGCCATAATTGTTACCATCACCTTCCTAAGAACATCGTCTTTTCCCACCACTGCTTTTTTCACTTCATTCACAACACTTTCCACTATTTTTCTATAGGTTTCTATTTCCATATCATTCAC
>CAYSIM010000126.1:0-1753 GCA_964431165.1 uncultured Thermoplasmatales archaeon
CTTATAAAGAGATGGTTTCCTGATAATTATTTTCTGTGAAACAGGAAACCCCTTGGGAAGGCGAGGAGTTGTTCACATGTTCATAAAATTTTTATGGTGGATAATGAATACACATTAAAGCCCCGTGGTGTAGCGGTCAAGCATGCGGGACTTTGGATCCTGCGACGGCAGTTCGAATCTGCCCGGGGCTGCTATTCCTTGAATGATAGGAATGAAACAACGAATGCGACATCAATTATGATTATCCCGAAAGCCTCTGTCTCCGCAACGGATTGCCATGGAACTACATAGGCAATTATGGGTGAAATTATAGAAATTAAAAAGAGAAAAATACCTAGTTTAATTTTTTTCAAAGTAATTAATGCAATTGAAAGCACAATAAAGGAAATTAATGATTGAATGAAAAACCATGATGAAACAAATGTATGTGGTTTTGTTCCGCTATGATAAATCCCTATAAGTGAAAGAAATATCCCTGCAATGAATAGAAAAGAATAGCCAACTGTCTCAATCTTATTTCTAGAATTTCTTATTGAATAAATTGAATATAAATTAATTATAATTCCTGTTGCCACCATACCAAATATGTTGTAAACAAAAGGGAAATTAGCATTTTTTCCACCTAAAGAGCTGAAAGCATCAGCCTGAAAAATGAACCAAGGATTCAGTAGCATAGAGAATAAAATTATGAACCAGGAATAGAATATTGCGAATATTGGAAGTATTTGTAAGTATTTCATAGATTAATATTAAAATAGGGATTAAAAAGTTTGAGGTAAAGTGCCCATAGTAAGCCCCTTTCTGTTTCAGGCAACATTCGACTAATGCACCCTACCCGATGGTCAAGAACCTATCATCCCATCTGTTTGGGCTTGCTCACCTGGGGTTGGCCGTTTCAACAGATTTCAAGGAACGTCATCCCCAACGGGAATCACCCTTATCCCTTGAACTGTGTCGTTTCTGTTCCATTGCCATCCCTCTCGGGATCCTGCCTTGCGACAGGCCAGGCTGTTCGTGAGAGGGGACTTTCCTCATCGAAAACCCGGATGGGTTTTCAACGTCAGTTGCCCTTGGGCTCTTTACCTCAGTCATTAATAATTTTCGGTAAATTAATCTTTTTATAGATATTTCAGGAACCAATCATTTATTAATTTCAACCTTTTTATTCTGTGTTTTGGTTTTCCAGATCTTGAAAGTTCATGGTTTTCCCCTGGAAATATAGCCATTTCCACATTTTTATTATAGAATTTTGCAAAGGTAAATAGCTGGTATGCCTGTTCAACTGGACATCTATAGTCCTCATCGGAATGAATTATTAAGAGAGGTGTTTTTATCCTTTCCACATATTTAAGTGGACTTTTATCCCAGTAATGTTCAAGGTTTTCCAACGGAGTTCCACCTATCTGATCACCATTGAACTCAGGTCCTATATCTGAGGTACTGAAAAATGAAATCTGATTGCTAATAGATCTCTGTGTAACGGCTGCTTTAAAAACATTTGTATGCCCCACTATCCAGTTTGTCATAAAACCTCCGTAGGAGCCTCCGGTTACCCCAAACCTGCTGCGATCGATTTTGAAGTTTTCCACTGCATATTCAAGGCCTTCCATTAAATCCTTATAATCTCTTTCACCATATTTACCTTTTATTTCTATGGCAAACTTTTCAGATCTTCCATCACTTCCCCTTGGATTCATGAATAATACATTGAACCCATTTCCATAAAGGGTATAAAATTCGAACATAAATGCAT
>CAYSIM010000126.1:1786-2729 GCA_964431165.1 uncultured Thermoplasmatales archaeon
TCCTCCATGAATCTCAAGGATCGTTGGACTTTTTTCACCCCTCTTCAAAAACCATCCATATATTTTTTCGCCATCACTTGCATTGAAGTTGAACTTAACAGGTAAGGGCAGATTTTTAAAATAAGAATTGAAGTGAGTTAATTTCCTTTCATTCAAATAAATCTCCTGTGGCATATTTATTTTCTGTGAAATTGTATAGATTCCTTCATCACGAGGTACAAAAAAGTCTATACTAGAAGAGTCTGAAAATTTTTTCCTATATTTTCCATTAAATTCATAGATTACAGATTCTCCATCATCTGTAACAATAAAATAAAGGCTGTTTTTCCACCACTTGATTGTTTTGCCTGTTCCCATTCTAGAATCGGAATTTATGGAATTTCCTGTAGATCTGTCCAGTCCCTCATTAATGCATTCTATCTTATCATTAAGTGTATCATAAATGTAAACGTGCCTGTGCTGGAAAATGCTTTTTCTGTTATCGGAATAAGTGAAAGCAAGATATCTTCCATCCAAGGAAAATTCAGTATCAGAAAAAGAACCCTCCATTGGTATCTTTTTGATTTTTCCCTTTTCCATAATATAAAGATTGTTCCAGTAAATTTTCTGCTCATCCGTGGACATTATTAGGGCTATTTTGCCATCAGGAGAAACATCATAATCCTGCACATTGTAGGGGTCGCTAACCAATTTGATGTTTCTTTTTCCAACATAGGTAACAAATAGTGCAGGTCTTTTATCGTGTATGAAACCTTTTCCATTGAAATAGAAAGGATATTTATCAATTAATTTTACGTCATCCTCATTTTTCTTTACCTCATTGGAAATAAAGAAAATTTTCTTTCCATCCCTAGACCATTTTATATTCCACATATCTTCCCTTTCGAGTAATTCAATGGCCTCACCTCCCTCCGATGGAATGAGCATACGATGAGATTTCTTA
>CAYSIM010000127.1:0-2724 GCA_964431165.1 uncultured Thermoplasmatales archaeon
ATGGAAAAGTGCCTCTCTGAGTATTCATCCACGCATAGAATTCACCAGTTCCATACTTCATATCATCCCTGGATGCAGGATGATCCCTCATTATATTCACCCATTTTTTTATGAGCTCCCTCATCTTTAAAGTATCAGTAGCAGCAATAGTTTTATTCCCTTTTACCAAAATTGCTTTTAGATTTTTAGAACCCATAACAGCACCGAGACCTGTTCTTGCAGCCTGCCTTTCTTCACAGTCTATTATTGCAATCTTTGAAAGTTTTTCCCCTGCAGGACCAATTGCTGCGGTAGCAAATCCAGGATATTTCTCTTTTAACCTTTTTTGGGTTTCCCTCGTATCTTTTCCCCACAGATCCGTTTCCTCTATTTTTACATCTTCATTATCTATAACAAGTACGGAAGGTTTCTTGGCCTTTCCCTTGATCACCAGTGTTTCAAACCCTGCCTTCTTTATTTCAGGACCTATTGTAGCACCTGCAACAGCCCTCCCAAATGCCCCTGTGAGTGGAGATTTTGAAATAAAAACTGTTTTTGAGGCAGTTGGAATTCCGCTTGAAACAAGCAAACCTGGCGAAATTATTAATGCATTTTCAGTTCCAAGAGGATCTGCGTTTTTAGGAACCAGATTATAAAGATAATAGGCACCAAATCCAAGACCACCTAGAAACCTTCGGGCCACATGGGGATCTACTGGAGTTTTTTCAATTTTGCTGGTAGAAAGGTCTACGATCAAAATATTATCAGCGTAGCCATTCATATTTTAGCTAATGGCAAATGGTAATAATAAATTTCTTCATGTTGATCTAAACATATGGCCCTATCAGTGATCCACATTCAATCTCAATTGTTTTAGAGTAGGGGTACTTTTTAATTTTGAAAAATTTTCATCATCCATTATTGCTTTCTTTGCATCATTAAATGAAATATTTATTTCTATCATCTTTGTTCTGCCATATCTTCCCAGAGATGTTACGCTTGCACTTATAAGGCCTAAGGAATCGAGATCCGATAGCATATCGGAGATTCTTCTTGGTGTAAGGACCGGAAGATTCGCTCCATTCGCTACATTTCTGTATGCCTCAAATACTTCTCCTGTGGTAAATTGGTAATTGCCAGATTCCCTTAATAATATTATACCAAGGAGAAGGGCCTTTGTCTGTACCGGTAAAGTTCTTATGGTCTCTATGACGGCATCGTATTCCATTCTGCTCTTAGCAGAAAATACATGGACTTCCTGAACAGTTTCATCGCCTGAGAAGATGGCCAGCTGTATTGAAGCCCTGAGAATCTCTATTGCCTTCCTTGCATCACCATTTTCCTGGGATGCAAGCGATGAAATCAACCTCAATGAACCCTCTGAAACAAATCCCGTCAGGTTAGCCATTTTTATTCTATCATAAAGAATATCGTATATTTGATCTGAAGAATATGGTGGAAATACAATTTTTTCCTCATTCATCCTACTCTTTACCCTTGAATCAAGATATTCAGAAAATTTTAGATCATTAGTTATTCCAACCAGGATGATTCTTGAATTGTTGAGTTCAGAATCAAGGAGTAATAGCTGGTAGAGGAAATCATCACCATTTTTCTTTACAAACCTGTCTATTTCATCCAGTACGAGAATTACATTACCGGACCAGTTCTCCAGGTTTTTCTTTACAGTCAAGTAGAGTCTATCGAACGACCAACCTGTAAAGGGTATTTTTTCACCGTCAAATGAATTACCCAAAGTTTCAAAAATTGAGTATGAATTATCCTTTACCTGACAATTTACAAGGATTGTCCTTACCCTTACTTTTTCCTTTGAAATTTCCTCCAGCTGCCTCCCAATAAATTTCATAACAGCTGTTTTACCCGTACCCGATTTACCAAATATCAATATATTTTTCGGTCTACTACCCATTAGGATTTTTCCAAAATTTTCAGCAAGAATGTTAATTTCATTTTCTCTATGTGGCATTCTATTGGGTACAAATGACTGTTCAAATACCTTTAGATCAAAATCCCTCCTCGTGGAAATCTCCAGATACTTTTTGAATATATTATCCATTCCGGGTCCCTGTGAAAAAGATTATAAGCAATTGATTAAAAAAACATTTCTTTAACATCTTTTTTATCAAAAAATTTATTTCCTTATGGAAGATGTTTTTAATTTTCACTCTTTAAAATAATTGATGAATCTTTCGATTTTTCCAGAAAATTTTGAATTTATTCTGAATTTTATATTTATTTTTCCATTCACACTGAAATGAATAATATCTCCATAATCATAAATAAATGAGAGTAAACCCATATAGTCCCTGCCTTCAGGAAGTGTAATTGAGTATTCAATATCATATTCCAGCTGTTCCTCGATACATTCAAGAAGAGCATCTACATTTTCCCCTGTCTTAGCTGAAATTAAAACAGGTTTCTTAATCCTCTCCTCCACAATTTTTACCTTTTTTTCTATGTCTTCTGGCATTAAATCAATCTTATTTATTACAGGTAAAATTTTTTCATCCATTACACCTTTCAAGATTTCCAGGTCCGTATCCAGTTTTTCAACGAAAATATCTAGGGGATCAGATCCATCTAAGAGTAATATTATTAAATCGGCATTAAAAATTTCTTCCAAAGTGGCTCTGAAAGCTTCTATGAGCCATGGTGGAAGATTTTTTATGAATCCAACAGTATCCGTTACCAGAACCCTCTTTTTAAGGTTAATGATCCTTGAAG
>CAYSIM010000128.1:0-2701 GCA_964431165.1 uncultured Thermoplasmatales archaeon
AACAACGGCACCTGGTCCGTATTTTCTATAGAATGCAGGAATATCTGTACCACCGCCTGTGAATGTGATTCTCAGAGGTGTTTTTGTGATCACTAGCCTGAATTCACTCATGGTATTACCCCTATATTTAATATGAATTACTTGAATAAATATTTTTACATGAAAGAATTTTCAACCAGCATAGATAATATGTGACCTATCATTATTGTTGTTTCCTGTATTATTGGTGTCCTATCGCTCATTACCCTTATTAAAAGAGAATCTTCAATTAAATCGGACATTTTTCCTCCCTTTTTTCCTGTTATGCCCGTTACTATTGCACCCTTCTCCCTTGCCTTAATAATTGCACGTATAACATTCTCCGAATTCCCGCTGGTGCTGAGAGCTATTACGATATCCCCCTTATTTACAAAGGCCTCTATCTGCCTTTCAAATACATGCTGGTAACCGTAATCGTTTGCTATTGCGGTAAGGGATGAAGTATTTCCATGCAGGACAATGGCGGGAATAGGTTTCCTCTCCCTCTCGAATTTTCCCACCAGCTCTGCGGCAATGTGCTGTGCATCTGCGGCACTACCACCATTCCCCATCAATACTATCTTGTTTCCATTTTTTAAAGCGTTCACAATTTCAGAAGAAATTTTAATAATTTTACCTATGTCTATGCTTTCCCTTGCTTTATTCCCCTCTTTTATGTACTGATCAATTTCCTTTTCTTCCATGTATTCTTTATGGTAAAGCAGGAAATTAAATTTTTTTATACATGATTCTATTGTTAAGTGTGGAAAAGAGAAAGGCACTCTTCATTGACAGGGACGGTACAATAAATAGAGACTGCCCGTATTGCCACAAATTGGAGGATCTTTACATCTATGACGATGCAGTTGCCCTTATGAAATCATACCAGGAGAGGGGTTACATGATAATAATTCTCACAAATCAATCCGGAATAGGTAGGGGATATTTCACGCTGGATGAATTCTGGGCATTCCATAATGCATTGCTCAGGGAGTTAGAAAAAAGAGGTGTTCATGTGGATGCCACATATTTCTGTCCACACACGCCTGAGGACAACTGTCCATGCAGGAAACCGAAAACAGGACTCCTGGAAAAGGCTGTTAAGGAGAATAACATTGATGTGGAGAATTCCATAGTTGTGGGTGACAGGGATGATGTTGATGGTGAAATGGCAAGAAGGTACGGTATAAATTATTTCATAATCAGAAGGTGATTTTTATTAAAGAATTCTCCTTTGCTTCGTAATATTTTATTCCTGTAATTTTCATTCTTTCACCCTTTTTAACGTGAATTCCATCTATTTTTCCCTCACCTTTCATAATTTCAAGTGATCCTTTAGTATTGATTCTGGCGGAATATGACTCCTTGACGAAGATTTCACTATAACCATTAAAATTCTTTACATAACCGAAATCTGTATCTTTTCTATTTTTATATTCTATCCTTACCTCCTCAAGATCTTTGTAATTGTCCACAGGGAACCATTTCACATCTTCCATAAAGGCACCCGCAAGACCGAGTGAAACAATCCTCGGGAAAAAAGTTCTTTCTATCTCCTTTCCCTCATAATCTTCCTGGAGAAATGGATAAGATTCTTTCTTCAGATAGTACAATCCAGCATTTATGTAATGATCCAGGAGTGGTTTTTCAATAAAATTTTTTATTCTTGAATCCTCAACATCAACTATGGCGTAAGGACTTTTCATGCGAGTCAAAGCAATAATTAAATAGAAATTGCTCTCCTCTGCATATTTTATCATTTTTTTTATGTTGAAGTCTGAAACGGTATCACCGTTCCTCACAACAGCATCATCATCAAGATGGATAGAGCAATTCTTCATCGCCCACAGTGTACCCATGGGCTTCTTCTCCACAAGGTATTCTATTTCAACACCCTTCCAATGTTTTCCGTACCTCTCCCTTATTTTTTTCCAGAGATAACCTACGAGTAGAAACACATGGTCTATGCCCGAATTTTTAAAATCCATGAGCTGTTTATCCAGAATTGTATAATTTTTTTTAAGTTCGAGCAACACCTTGGGTTTTTCATCCGTAAGAGGTTTAAGCCTTTTGCCATATCCTCCTGCAAAGATAACACCGTATACCATAGTATTAAAAAATACAAATGTATATTTAAATTAGAACATGGTTCAAACATTTTCTTCCATATATACTATTTCACTGCCGTGCCTCACTATTTTAAATTGAATTTCCATCAGATCACATAGAGAATTTTTCACCATCTCCCTTTTTTCATTTTTTACAACAAAAAGGAAAAAACCTCCGCCACCAGCCCCCTGAAGTTTTCCACCCAGGGCACCGGCGGCAATTCCTCTTTCAAAAATTGAATCTATGAAATCATTTGTAATCCCAGGACTGAATTCCCTTTTAAGGAGCCAGTTTTTATACATTATTTCCCCTATTTTTTCTACATCTTTTGCAGATATTGCATATTCCATATTGTATGCAAAATCCCTCGCTTTCCTGTAATTTTCAAGTTTTTCATCTACCAGTGTTCTCTGTACCGCATGTATGGCAGTTCCATCCCTCTCTATTCCAGTGAAGAACATCATGAGATTTTTGCTCAATCCATCTTCATCCGTTTTTATCTTTTTCATTGAAACATTTTCATCTGGGAAGAATTCCATCAGATTGATTCCGCCGAATGCTGCCATGTACTGAT
>CAYSIM010000129.1:0-2686 GCA_964431165.1 uncultured Thermoplasmatales archaeon
AAGAATTTGAAACAGAGGTTGCGCTGGCTCCATGGAATACCACAGGTAGCACCGATAGAAGCATTATAAGAGACACTGCAATCACTATAGTTCTTTTAATTGTGCTATGCTTATTCATAATTTGCCTACCTCCACCATGGCATGGTGATGCATTATTAAAAATTTTTCTATAAATATTTTATTTAACATAATTTGAAGGAGGGATAAAAAATCGAATCATTTAAATAAAAACTCACATTTACCTGTATATGGTATCCGATGCTGTTAAAAGGGTTTCGCCTTCTGCTACCATAGATCTTCTGAACAAAGAGGCAAGATTGAGGGCACAGGGAAAGGATATTATTTCATTTTCCCTTGGTGAACCCGACTTTTCCGCACCTGAAAGTGCAATAGATTTTGCCTGCGGAAAAATGCACGAGGGGAAAACGCATTATACACCCAGTTCGGGAATACCCGAATTGAGGGAAAAAATTGCTGAAAAGTACAGGAGAGAAAACTACCTTGATGTTCAGGGAAAAAATGTTCTTGTCACACCTACTAAGTTTGCACTTTACATATCGATGCTCACACTCCTGGATCCGGGAGACGAGATACTCATACCCGACCCTGGATGGGTATCGTATATTGAAATGGCCCATCTTGTTGGTGCTAGACCAGTCTTCTATAATCTAAGGGAGGAAAATGGATACCAGATAGACGGGGAGGATTTGAAAAACAAAATTAATGAAAAAACAAAAGCTATACTGATTAACACACCTTCAAACCCTACAGGGAGCATATTGAACATGGAGAGCCTGAGAATAATAAGGGATATTACCATGGATAGGAATCTATATGTCATAAGTGATGAAATATATGAGAAACTGATCTTTGATGGAAAACACATTTCCATTGCCTCCCTGGAAGGAATGATGGAAAGGACCATCACTGTAAATGGATTTTCCAAATCGCATGCCATGACAGGGCTAAGAATAGGATACCTGATAGCTGAAGAAAATCTTGTAAAGTACATGGACAGGATACAGCAGCATACGATCACCTGTGCCACTTCCTTTTCCCAGTACGCCGCTTTAAAGGCTCTGGATGATCCTGAAGATTCAAGGAAAATGGTACAGGAGTTCAGAAAAAGGAGGGATATAATTTATTCAGGTCTTTCACGTATTGGTATATTTTCTGTGAAAAAGCCTGAGGCCACTTTCTACATCTTCCCTAAATTTTCTTACAGGGGTCTTAATTCAATGGAGATGGCGGATATGCTGCTTGAAAATCTCGGCATAAGCGTTGTCCCGGGTGTTGCATTCGGCCCGAGCGGTGAGAATCATCTCAGGTTTTCATTTTCCACATCTGTTGAAAAAATAAATGAGGGTATTGAGAGGTTTTCTTCATTCTTTAAAGATAAAGAATAAAAAGTTTCTGCATCATACAGTGGCGGAGAATTTTATCCTCCTATAGGCATAGATTGAAATAAGCATAAGAACAACGGTGAGTATTATCAACAAGGATGAGCTGAAGAATTCCTCTCCACCCAGTGTGTTCATGTATGCATCCCTTATGCTATTCACCACATATGTCAGGGGATTGAACTGAGCAACTGTTCTAAGAATTAATGGTGTTGAGGCATTGAGGGGATAGAAAACAGAGCTGGCAAATGTTACAAGGAAAAATAGCACATTGGAGATAAGGTTAAAAACCTGGTTCGATTTAACGATTGCACCTAGGGTGAGCATGAGGGATCCGAAGACAAAGGTGCCCAATGTGAGGAATAAAAGAACGGCAAGAAAACCGATAATTGTGATCTTCAGGGATATAAAGGGTATGGCTACAATGGTCATAAGGAATGCACCTGAAAATGTCACTATGAGCATGGAAAGTAGTATACCCATCAGGTAATCGAACCTTGTATATGGCATTGAAAATATCTGTTCCAGCATACCCACCCTTTTATCCGACCAGAGTATCCAGCCAGCCATGGCTCCACCAAGTAGAATCTGATCAGCCACTATACCGGGTGCGAGGAATGTCACATAATTTATCTTTTCCCCGTTGAAATACATATAGGGGATTATGGATCCCATCATGAGGCCCATGACGAGCAGGTATCCCACTGGCATGAGAATTAAAAAGCCTATGGAATTAATATCCATGCCTGAGACCAGGATTCTATATGTAATCCTAAATATTTTGTTCATCATCACCAGCCCCCACAATATCGAGGAAAACATCCTCCAGCTCAGTTTTTTTAACATTAAACCAGAGTACGGAATATCCATTATTCCTTATAAAATCCGTAATTATTTCCAGCACCATGGATAGATTTCCTGTGATTATCTTATAAGGTTCTCCTGTGTTTATAGGTTTCATTATTTTTACATCAGGGATCATATTCTTCAATTTATCAATTAAGATATCATTTCCATTGTTGAATAAAATTTCAACAGTCCTTTCCTTTTCATATGTCCTCTTTAAATTTTCAACCTCGTCTATCACATGGATCTTACCGTTCACAATGATGGCTACCCTGTCACAGATGTAATCAGCTTCTTCAAGATTGTGCGTTGTAAAAAATATTGTAACACCATCCCTTGCTATACCCTTAAGATAATCTAGCACCTTTCTCTTTATAACAGGATCTAGACCTATTGTAGGTTCATCAACAAAGAGTATTTCAAAATCATGGACGAATTCC
>CAYSIM010000130.1:0-2496 GCA_964431165.1 uncultured Thermoplasmatales archaeon
GAATGGTATTACATTCAAGGATGTTTATGAATACCTGAAGAATGGTGATCAGAAAACACTTTCAAAGAGATCCCCCCTGCACCAGGTTGTTCTGGATATGGTTGTTCACCATATACCAAATCCAGCGGAGGCTCAGAAATACAGGATACCACAGATATGGAAGGGTGATCTTAATTCAGATGTGGGAAAGGCATTGCTCAGTGCTGATCCAAAAGGACCTACGGTGATTATGGTAACAAAGATCATAGTTGACCAGCATGCCGGTGAGGTAGCAGTAGGAAGAGTATATTCAGGTACCCTGAGAAAAGGTGATGAGCTCTACATCTCGGACATGGGAGAGAAGACATACAGGGTACAGCAACTTGCCATGATGGTGGGTCCCGACAGGATACCCGTGGATGAGATAAAGGCGGGGAACATCGCTGCCATGGTGGGATTGAAGGATGCCATAGCAGGTTCCACTGTTTCATCACTTAAGGGAATAGAACCTTTTGAACCTATGAAGCATTATTCAGATCCTGTTGTTACAATGGCCATAGAGGCAAAATACACGAAGGATCTGCCAAAATTGATTGAAGTACTCAGGTTGATAGCAAAGGCGGATCCATCAATACAGGTGGAGATTAACCAGGAAACGGGTGAACATCTAATCTCCGGTATGGGTGAACTTCACCTCGAGGTAACTCTATACAGAATAATAAACGATTATAAAGTGGAAGTTGAAACATCCGAACCCCTTGTGGTATACAGGGAAACTGTGGACCATAAGGGGGGTCCATTCGAGGGTAAATCACCAAACAAGCACAATAGATTCTATATCGAGGTGGAACCCTTAGAGGAGAGCGTTGTAAAGGGTATTTTATCCGGTGAAGTGCAGCAGGGTGACAGGTTCAAGGATAAGAAATCACTAGCCAAAAAGCTTGAGGATCTTGGCATGGACAAGGAAGAGGCAAGAAGGGTAGAGGTGATAAAGGGACCCAATGTTCTTCTCGACATGACATGGGGAATACAGTACCTAAACGAAACAATGGAACTTGTGAAGCAGGCTTTTCTAGAGGCTGTTGATAAAGGCCCACTTGCGAATGAGAAGCTCTATGGTGTTAAGGTGAAGCTTGTGGACGCAAAGCTCCATGAGGATAGTATCCACAGGGGACCTGCGCAAGTAATACCCGCTGTGAGGAATGCAATTTACGGTGCCATGTGCCAGGCAGAGAGGATATTGCTTGAGCCAATACAAAATGTATTCCTTAATGTGCCCACAGAGGAGGTTGGTAATGTTACAAGGGAACTGCAACAAAGAAGAGGAGTGATACTGAGCATTGAACAGGAGGATTACCAGACAACAATAGTTGCAAAGGCACCAGTTGCAGAACTCTTCGGCTTTGCATCGGCCATAAGATCAGCAACAAGTGGTAGGGTATTATGGTCCACTGAAAACGCCGGTTACGAGAGGGTACCCAGGGAACTGCAGGACCAGGTGGTAAGGAAAATAAGGGAAAGGAAAGGTCTCAAGCCTGAACCGTACGATGAGGATTATTACTCAAGCCTCTGAATTTTTCTTTAATTTTTCATTCCAGAGGTATTGGAAATTTTTCTTTACAAGTAAAAGGGATTCTTCAAAATTCCTTGTCCTTGTTATGTATGGTATTTTATTGCTTCTTTCCTTAATGTTTAAAAAATTCGGGCCCATTCTGTAGGCAACAAGAATATCCACGTCTTCAAGCAATTTAATTATTTTCTTAAATTTTTCAAAATCACCGTGCACAGATTCTTCCATATGTTCATTTTTCCTTTTTTCAATGAAAATTGTATCCCCGTTTTCATATATATCATAAATTAGAAAAAAATCTGAATCACCAAAATGTTTTCCTGAAAGAGAATTCTCATCATCCATGCCCAGGGAGACTCTCAGTTTTCTCATTTTATCACCTTATTTAAAATTTTACCATACAATGGATGCATAACAATATATCTATTTATGCCATTTCTTCCCATGTTCTCCCATAATTCAATTGCCTTTTCTATGTATTCCTTCCCCTCCCCTGGATCTATTTCACCGCAGATATACTCTATGCATCCCTCCTTCTTCTCCAGGGGATTTCCCTCGTGCTTGATGAAACATTTATCTTGTATTATAACTTCAAAATTCTCGATATAGAATGCATACTCCATACCTGCATATCTCAAATCGGTCAGTCTTTTACCCTTATTTTCCATGGAAAGAATATCTGCCAGAGCCAGAATCCTGCTTATATCGAATGGATTGAGACATCCTTCTTTCCGGAGTAAAAAGGCAAGGGCGCCTTTTCCTTCCATGATTGGTAGAATAATAAAAATGATAAAACTTTTTTCTATACAAATTTAAATTAGGAAAATGTACCCTCCTCCCACCATTGAAATGGTGTGCATCCCTTTGCTCACGGAGCAAGCTGAGATGCAACAGTGGAAGGTTGTGTGTTCAGGAATCTCTTCAATCCCATCATCCACACTCCGGGC
>CAYSIM010000130.1:2543-2644 GCA_964431165.1 uncultured Thermoplasmatales archaeon
CTCTGTATCCTACCTTTGAAAAGGTAGGGATTAGAGCCGAATTATCCTAAATAGTATAGATGCCATGAAAACTCATGAAATGAGTAACGAGGGAAAAGGCT
>CAYSIM010000131.1:0-2635 GCA_964431165.1 uncultured Thermoplasmatales archaeon
ATACATAAAAAGAAATAACGATGGAAACTTCATTATTCCGAAAGAAACTGAATTTGGTTGGTATGGAAAAATATCGAATGAAATTATTAAATTTTCAGAAAAATTGTATTTTCTGTACAGACAGGGTAATCTTAAAGAAATTGATGATATCATGAAAAAGGCAGAGGTCAAGAATAGGAGAAAACTCTTCAATTCATTATTTTCAGAGAGAAAGGTAGGTAAAGATGGTGAAAATAAAAAAATGGTTATAGAATTACTTATGGAAAAGGAGAATGAGAAAAAATTGAATTACATAGGTGATGAAGTTCTCATATTGCAATTCCTGGATATGTTAAGATATCATATTGAGGAAAATGTGTCTGGTAAAACAGATGAACCTGTGACAACAGATATTCATAGACTTATTAGATTACCTGGATCTCTTCACGGCAAAACGGGGTTAATTGTAAAGCCAATCATTTTTGAAGAGTTTGATGAATTTGATCCTCTGGAAGATGCTGTATGTACAAAACTTTTTTCAAAAAGTATTAAGATAAATATAAAGGAAAATTTTAGTATAAAAATTAATGGGGAAAATTTTAATTTAAAATCGGGTGAAGAGGAAGTACCAGAATATCTAGCAATTTTCCTTATTTTAAGAAGGATCGCAAATTTATAAAAAATATTATATCCTTAATTAATTAAATTTTGTTAATTAATTATCTTAACAAAATTAATGAATTATACATAAGTTTGATTTATAAAAATAAATAGATGATTCATTGAATTATTGCTATTAATTAATTAAATTTATTTCTTTAATTGACCATATTAATTGATGAATTATAAGAGAAAAATTCAAAATTTTGAAAAGAAAATATTATAAATGGGAAACATATTATAGGGAAAGAGTGATTTGAATGGGAGCAATCAGGCCTGCTGTGATCAAAAGGGTGGCACGAGAGTTGGTCGAAAAATACCCGGATAAGTTTACTGCAGATTTCAATGTAAATAAAGAACTGGTCGAAAAATATACGAACGTTCAGACCAAAAGAGTAAGAAATATATTAGCAGGATATATAACAAGGTATTACAGAAATTTACACACAAAAAGGCCATCTAGGGGAGAGGAAGAATTAGAAACTGAAGAAAATATTTAAATTTTCAAGATATTACCCCATTTTCCCAAAGAAATCTGGAGTCCATAGTGATTTAATTTTGTAAAGCAATTAATAATTTTTATTTTATCACCAGGGGCGATATTTCCATAATTTTCTATCTCTTCATTCCATAGAACAAGGGTGCATTCACCCGTTTCATCTTTTACTCTTATTCTTCTCAATTTAAGGTCTCTTTCATTCTTTTTTATTGAAGAATCCTCTATGGATACCACTTCTACAATTAAGGAGGCATTTACACCATCGATAAGATCACCTATCTTAATCCAATTTGGTGAAAATTTTCCAAGTTCATCAAGGATTATGAGCGAAATAGCCTCGTCATCAAGAAGGTCGCCATATTTTTTCCTTCTTTCTTCTATTTCATATTCAAAATGTTCCCTTGTCATTATATCCTTTACCTTTTCATAATATGCATCCTTTTCCATTGAAATTTAGTAATAGAAACCTATTAAAAAATATTCTCATATAATTGTCATAACATTAAAAACATAATTTAGTTAAATTAGTTTCATAATTAACTATATTACATAATTATTAAATTTTAATTTATTATTTTTATTTGGCATTCATTTAAAAATCATTTTCTCGATTTTTTCATCCATTTACAATATTTTCTACATATTAAAAAAAAAATTTGGTTTATTCTTATTTTAAAGATCTAATTCAAGGGAACCAATTTCAAAAAAGGAAATCCTTTTCGCTGATCAATTTCTATTCCGTGATATATCATTTTTGGTTTAATGCCATATACAAAAGTAGCACCATTCCTTGATGTAATTCTTATCTGATAATCAGCAAGGTTAGAAATTTCCTTTGAAATTTTCTGCCCCGGCTTGGTGATTGAAATTGTAATATGTTTAGAAGATCTTAGATAAGATAAATTGGCAAAGACATTTTTAATGGCTATATCTTCACCAAGTGCGTATTCTAAGAAATCATGATGGATTATAAATAGAGCCTTTTCATGATTTAATATGAAATCCTTTACTTTTCTCCTATGAATTTTAGCTGCCTCCTCAGGCTCTATTCCACCTAAAGCCACAACGTTTTCCCTTTCCGATTTTGAAATTGAATAATCTATGTAAATGGTGTTCTTATCAAGAATCTTGGAATCTATCCACTGACTGAAGTATTTCTTGTTGGTTTCGTATGAATATCCTGGTGTTGGAATTGCAAAAACACTGTAGTCTAATGCAAAGAAATTTATTATTACGGGAGTTTCAAAAACTCTCCATGCATCGAGCATAACATCCTTTTCTACCTGTATGTTAAAAAATGATCCATATTTAATCCCTCCACCAAGTAATACGTCAAGGTCTTCAATACCTGTGCTATACTTTTCATCCTTATCTGGTATAGGTTCCCATTTTGCTATTTTATTAATCTGGTGTTCCAAAGGCTCATAAATGTGGAATTTTCCTGAATGTAATGTAAATGCCAATGTTGGATTTTCAATTTCCATACCTCTTAATTTT
>CAYSIM010000132.1:0-2630 GCA_964431165.1 uncultured Thermoplasmatales archaeon
TAATTCAATTTGAATTTTCCATTTTCATATTCCCACAGTGCCCACATACCCGTCTCAACGGCGAGTCTACTCAACTTAACGGTGATGGATGGATCGCTGAACCAGCCCTTCGGGCAGGGAAGTAAAACATGTATAAGTGAAGGACCTCCTGACTCAAGCGCCTTAGAAACCTTGTTCATCAGGTCAAGGGGAGGATGGAGTGTAGCGGTAGCAACATACTTAACATCTGGATGTGAAGCTGCAATCAGAGCCACATTTTTCTTTATCCTTTCATTTCCAATCCTCTTTATTTTACCCTCAGGTGTGAAGGTTGTTGTTGCTCCCCAAGGTGTTGTACTTGATGCCTGTATCCCCGTGTTGGCATATGCTTCATTATCGTAAACTATGTAGAGTAATCTTTTATAATCGTAGGAAAGACCCATGGAAAGACCTGAGAGACCTATATCCGCCATTGCCCCGTCACCGCCAAAAACAATTACGTTTATTTCCTCTTTTTTTCTCTTGCCCTTTAACATCAATGATCTAAGGGCTGCGGCTGTACCTATACCTGCTGCACCCCCACCACCCAGCTGCGTATGGTACCATGGAACTGAATAGGGTGAGGTGAGGAATTGATGCGCGTTTGCAACATACATGCATCCTGTAGGCCCTATTAATATGGTGTTCGGACCTGCTGCCTTTGAAACAAGCCTGTATGCAATCGCTGGGCCGCAACCCGCACATGTTCTATGCCCCGCAGTGTAGTAATCCTCTGCGGGTATTTTCTTGATATTATTGAAAATCATAGATCTTCACCCCTTAAGGTGAGCCAGTATGATTTTTTCTCGAATTTCTTTCCCTTCTTCAAATCCAGAACCATTTCAGCTGCCTTCATGAATTGCTTGGGAGATGGTTCCCTTCCTCCCAGGAAAAGGAAATTAAGCATTTTTGGTCTGATGTCCAGATCATAAAGGGATGTGGCAATTTCATGGTAAAGTGGTCCTGTATGGTATGGTGAACCAAACGAAAATGCAAATTCAACAACACCGATACCTTCAACATTTTGCAGAATCTCCGATAATTCTTCTGCGGGAAATGGTCTCAGATACCTTATCCTTACAGTGCCTACCCTGATTCCCCTTTTCCTGAGATTCTGTGCAATGTATTCGAGATCCTTCATATATGCACCCATCCCCACCAGGGCAATCTCTGCATCATCCATTCCCTTTACCTCTATGAAAGGTGAATAATTCCTTCCCGTGTATCTGGCAAAATCCTTCCATGCTTCCACTATCACCTCCTTTGATTTCTTGAAGGACATTTCTATCACCTTTCTCTGCTCCGGACCTATAAGTGATGGTGCAATGTGCATTGCCTTTGTAACAGGTCCATCTTCTGGATCTATCCTGTAGGGTGGCCTGTATGGTGGTAGGAAACCTGCTAACTTCTCTTTTTCAGGGGGTATAACGGGGGTAGAAACATGTGTGATGGCTGCACCATCCACTGCAATGAAATGTGGCTGCATTACCCTCCTGTCTTCTGCAACCCTGTATGCAACAAGTGTCATATCCGTAGCCTCCTGTACATTCCTGGGCCAAGAGATTAACCAGCCTAGATCCCTTGTTGTAAAAATATCCGTCCACTCCATGCCAAAGTTTCCAGGATCATCCAGTGCCCTTGTTCCTATTACGCCAACAACTGGTAATGATCCCAAACCCGTTGCCGTGACGGCCTCAAATGCATAGAGTAGACCAACTCCGCTGCTTCCAACGAATGTTCTTGCACCCGTGGCTGATGCATGCTTCACCACCTCGAACTGGCTATGTTCTGAATCGGCAATTATTATTTCCGCCTTGAATTCGCCGTCAGATATCATCTTTGCCAGGGCATTCATTATACCTGTGTAGGGACGTATTGGATAGGCAGAAATCACATCCACGTCAGCCACCTTAACCGCTTCAGCAATTGCTCTGGCACCATTCCATACTTTATATTCAGCCTTTATTCTTTTATCCAGTCCTGTTTCCTGTGGCATCCCTATCACCTCAGAATCCGTACTCCCTGGATTCGAATCTTTTGAGAGGAATTTCCTCCTCAATTTTTCCTTCAAGGGACTCTATTTCACCCTTCATTAAAATGGCCTTTGTTGGACAAACATTTTCGCATATTCCACAACCGGTACAGTAATCGAGATCAAACTCAATTTTTGTAAAGTCTATAGCGCCATTGGGGCAGTAATAGGAACACAATTTGCAATCAATGCATTTATCCCTTTTTATTTCAGGCCTCTTATACCTCCAGGGTGTTGTGAAACCTATGTTCTTCTTTCCCTTTTCAGGACCAAATTCAATCAATCCCGGTGCCAGTACCTCCCATCTTGGCATTGATATTATCCTTTCAATATAGTTTTTAGCATTTGCAGCTGCTTTTTGATATGCATAGTATATATCAGGTGTCCACGTTTCCCCCTTGAATTCTGGCACCTTTATTTTTTCACTCTTTATCTTTATTTCATTTTTATCTATATTAACTTCCTTTATTTTTGATTCTTCGTATCCCCTTTTCACGGCCTCCTTTTTATCACCCTTGTTAAGGGAGTCCATGGCGTCAATTATGTTATCGAGATCCATTTTTTCCCATACTCTTGAAAG
>CAYSIM010000133.1:0-297 GCA_964431165.1 uncultured Thermoplasmatales archaeon
GCAATAGAATCTGAATACCAGAAAACAAGGCTAGAAATGATCTCTCATGATTTGAATAAAATTCATTATTCTCCTCTTTGGAGAAAAAACCCTTATCAATTACTATATGAAATAATAATTGCTGGATTTAGAGCAATAATTATCAGTGTTTCTGCAGAAGGTCTTGATGAGAATTTCCTTGGCAAAGAAATAGATTTTGAAATGATAGACAAGTTAAAAAAATTAAATGAAAGATATGGTATCCATCCATCTGGAGAAGGTGGTGAATATGAAACCTTAGTCCTAGACGGGCCCATA
>CAYSIM010000133.1:340-2593 GCA_964431165.1 uncultured Thermoplasmatales archaeon
GGAATTATGGCATTTTTAATATCACAAAGGCTGAATTTCAGAAAAAATAAATAAATGCTTTCCATTGGAGTTTTAAGCGGGTGTAGTGTAGTGGTTAGCACAGGGGCTTCCCAAGCCTCTAACCCGGGTTCAAATCCCGGCACCCGCATATCCATATTTAGACATCTGCACCAGAATTAATTTATCATATAATGAATTGAATGCACCAGATGCTGAAAAATAGTGCAATTTTAACAGGGGTTTCTATGTATTCTGGAATTGGTTCCTTCGTCTTAAATTTAAACAATACAAATCTATTTGAAAAGATTATTTATATAAACTTCGATGAAAGGAATAATAACTGGTCAATTCCATACAAATTTAATATCAGCCATTTCAAAAAGTGGTATATAGATACAAGGATGAGTTTATACTTTGGAAATTTATTGCTGAAAAATTTAAAAAAATTTGATTTTCTTTTCCTGAGTGATCAGTCCATTTTCTTTATTTCAAAATATTTTAATAAAACTTCAGGGGTGCTGCACGATTTTTTTCCTTTATACGATGGATTTGAATGCAAAAGATACAAGAAATGGATTGAGATTAATTTAAAATACATGTACAAGATGAGGGGTGTGGTTGTTCCATCGGATTACATTAGAAAAATGGCAGAGGAAAGATTTCCGGACATACAGTTTAAAAGAATTCACCATTTCGTTTCTGACGATTTCAGGGAAAGGGACAGAATTAAAGCAAGAAGGATTCTAGGTCTTGATGAAAACAAAATATTATTACTTAATATAAGCACAAAGGATGCGAGGAAAAATAATGCACTTTTGGCAAAAGTGATGAATAGATTGGATAAAAATTACCTACTCCTGAAAATAGGGAGTTCAGAGGGAATCGTTCAGCATTTAAAAGATAAAAGAAAATTGATAGAGGTGAAAAATGTACCATATGAAATCTATCCCCTTTATTTCAATGCATCAAATCTATTAATATTCCCTAGTCTAGATGAAGGATTCGGTTTACCCGTTATTGAGGCAATAAAATCCAAGCTCCCGGTCATTGCATCTGACATACCAGTTATGAGGGAAATAACGCAAAATAAAGTGCCATTGATAGATCCTATGGATGAAGACGCATGGGTTGCATCTATTCTTAAATATTCCGATAAGAATAATTTAATTTATAACGATCTGGATATCCTTATAAAATATTATAGCATAGAAAGGGGGAGGGATGAATATGAGAAATTTCTCAAAGAAATTGTTTATTAATAGTGGGATCCCGGATTAGCAATGACTAAAATTTAATAATTAAAAATAGATCAGCTTTTATGATCCTCGGATTCTATGGGCCATCAAATTCAGGTAAAACCGAAACAATTGTAAAGCTTGTGAAATATTTTTCTGATAAAAATTATATTGTAGCAACGGTAAAACACATACCAGGCGAATTTTCCATGGATGTGGAGGGTAAAGACACATGGAAAATGGGGAATGCTGGCGCAGAACTGGTGGTGGCTTCATCAGACAAGGAGAACACATTCATTTTCAGGAATATTCTTGATATTAGAAAAATGCTTCAGATAATGAACGCATTCGGTGATTTTGATCTCATTCTGATTGAGGGATTCAAATCCATTCCCTGGATAAGGAAGGTGAAGTTTGGTGATGGTGAAAAAAAGGAAAACACAGTTATGGACTTCGACGGTAATACTGATAAGCTCATAGCCTATATAGAGAGGGAACTTGAGATAGAAAAAATAGTGAAAAAACTTCCAAATTTCAACTGCGGTGAATGTGGATTTAAAACATGCAGGGATTTAGCGGAAAAAATTCTAACCAATGAGAAAAGGCTTGAGGATTGCAGATACTATAACCCCGATGTCATGATGCACATAGAGGTGAATGGAAGGGAGATCTACCTTTCACCGTTTGTCCAGAATATTGTAAGAAATACGATCACAGGTATGCTTTCTTCATTGAAAGGTGTTGGAAAAATAGAAACCCTGAATATAAGAATGAAATTCTGACATGGATGGTAAGTAAAGTGCCTGTGACCAGTTTTATTTCGTAGGAGGTGATCCATCCGCAGGTTCCCCTACGGATACCTTGTTACGACTTAACCCTCCTCACTGACATCAGATTCGAATCCATCCTAAGGACGGACCCTCATCCAACACCAGCTCGGATGGTTTGACGGGCGGTGTGTGCAAGGAGCAGGGGCATATTCACCGCGGGATGTTGACCCGCGATTACTACGGAATCC
>CAYSIM010000134.1:0-2579 GCA_964431165.1 uncultured Thermoplasmatales archaeon
TGAGCAATGGATCCTTTTATGAAAATGAAAACTTTGTGTAAATTTTTTTAAAATAATTATAACTTCAGGAAAATTAGTTCATCAAATTTTTTAAAAGATTTTTACTGAGATTTTCTTCAGAAAAAATAAAATAAGATTTAAAAATTCAACTTAATTATGAATAGAAACATAAGGGCTTTCAATTGGTTTATGGAAACATTGTTAAACAAAGATATTGAAAAGCCAGTTTATGGTTCATATAAACTACTCCACGAATGTAATTTAAGGTGTCCATTTTGTAATGTGTGGAAAACCCCTATGAAGGCCTTGGATACTAGGGGTGTTTTCAAAGTAATAGACAGACTGGCCGATTCAACAGTTACAGTACTTTCACTTGAGGGTGGAGAACCTTTATTAAGAAAGGACCTTCTGGAAATCATAAAATATGCCCATGAAAGATCATTTTATCTTTTCTTCACAACAAATGGTATACTCCTTCCAAAAGCCCCTCTTTCTGAATTTTCTAAATATTTAGATTTCATACACATATCTATAGATGAGGGACATGGAAATATATACCTTTTAGAGGATCTTAAAAAATATGTGGATCTGGGGCTGAAGATTACAGTACAGACAGTGGTAACTAAAAATGACATACAGAATCTTAGAGAAAAGGTAATAAAGGTAAAGGAAGCTGGGGCGAGGATACTCATAATGCCTGCAGTACATTTCGATGATGTTCCAGATCTAACGCCCGATAGAAAGATAATGCATGATCTGCTTGTCGATTTAAAAAAAGAATTCGGTGGAACAATCGTAACGAGCAGGGCATTTATAGATGCATTACAGAATCATTATACTTGCCACTCCTACGGTCTTTCTATAGAATCCAATGGTGATGTTATCTATCCCTGCAGTGTTATTGGTAGAAAAGTAGGAAATTTAATTGAAAATGATCTTGAAACAATACTTTCAAGTGAAGAGGCTGAAAAGGGAAGGGAGATGATGCGTTCCTGTAAAAGGGAATGTTTTCTTTATTTACACGCGGAAACTTCCAATTTTATGAAACCAAAGAACTTGGCAAATTTTCTTATGGATACAGTTGAAGGATATTTCCTTAAATAACACTTGTTTCTATCCTCTCCCTGCCTTTTCCAGGCTTTTTCCCTCTTTTTATCTTTACTCTCCCTATTTCCCCCGTATTTCTAACGTGCGTACCAGCACATTTCATTTCAATTTCACCGCATTGCCAATGCCTTACACCATCTTTATCAGTCCAAACAATTATTTCATGATTTTCTGCAATGAATGAATTTACAAGTTCCTCAATCTTTTTTATTTCCTCTTCATTAAAAGGTCTATCAATTAAATAATCCTGTCTATCCTTTATTTCATCCACTAGACCTGATGAAAAGGGTTTTACATTTTTAAAATTTTTTAAAATGAAATATTCAACGATATGGGAGGCAGAATGATGTTTCATTATTCTGTATCTTCTTTCCCAGTCAATCTTACCCTTTACTTCTTTCCCGATATAAAATTTTGAAACATCCTCCATTTCATGTAGAATTATATTATCCTTTTTTATTGTGTTCAATACCCTAATTGAATCAATAGTGCCCGTATCACCTACCTGTCCGCCTCCCTGGGGATAAAAAGCAGTTCTGTCCAGGATTAATGAATTACCATCAATACCCACTACCCTGGCAGTGAACTCCACCATATATGGGTCCTGCCAGTAAAGTTTTTCAGTTTGCATAATGCGGAGGGCCGGATTTGAACCGGCGAACCACTAAGGACGAGACCCTGAATCTCGCACCTTTGACCAGGCTCGGTAACCTCCGCTCCAAATGAATAAATTTTAACCATATTTAAAAATTATGTGTTCCTTTATATAAGATCACAAGATTTTAAGCAAATCACTTTTTGTAATTATTCCAGTTACCTTTCCCATGCTAGTAACAAGTACTGCCTGATAATTTTTAAGCAGATAAGAAACTATCTTGATGGGTGTGTTTTCAGGCACCTGTGGGAATGGTTCGTCCATAAAATCTTTTACTTTAAATTTCCTTAGATCAGATGTAGAAACTCCATTGGCGATTTTCTGACCTATTTTTGAATCTGTTATGCTTCCTACAAGTATACCATTTTCAAACACAGGAAGCTGGGAAAATCCTTTTTCAAGAAGTATTTTCATTGCTTTTTCAAGCGGATCCTCTGTCTCTACATAAGTAATATCTTTTGTCATGATGTCTGAAGCCTTTTTTTCCTTCCCTTCCACCCTGCTTATTTCTTCTTCCAGTATAGAAAAAATTTTTCTTACATTTTCGTAGGTAGGGTTTAAATCTCCACTTTCAAGCCTGGCTATGTATGACTGGCTGAGGCCGGTCATACTGGCAAGTTCTTTCTGCGTTATGTTAGCCTTTTTCCTCATATTCTTTATTTCTTTAATGTCAGGAAGCATTCAATTCCTTTAAACCTCTTGAATATTTAATTCCATCGGAGGGAAACCCCTTTCAAAAAAGAGAGGATGAAACATATGATGATATTATCTGGAGAATGATAAAAGATGGAAGCTATGATGAGTTATAAATTCATGC
>CAYSIM010000135.1:0-2557 GCA_964431165.1 uncultured Thermoplasmatales archaeon
TACCCCTGAAGGGGTGTCACTTCCAAAGGAAAAGATTTCCTAGCGTGAGAAGATCATTTTATAATTTTCTGCACGAAGGCCGGGTACATTTTTCTTATACCTTCCACTGATCCCAACTTTTCCATGATTTCTTTCGTCCTATCCTTTTCAGCCACTATCCTTGCTATTGCCACATGATCACCTGATGTAAGGTAGAGCTCCTTGACAAAATCGAATTTCTTTATTTGTTCTACTGCATCCATATAATTTTCGGGTGAAATATCGAGACCGAGGAAAATTTCATCCATGGAGAGTAAGGAAAAATCCACCCTGGCTTTATAGCCAAGTATAACATTTCCCTCGAGATTTTTCAGCCTGTTGCCAACAGTGGCCTTGCTTATACCAAGAACATCTGCTATATTCTGAAGGGATAATTTAGCATTATCCAGTAGAAGGAATACTATTTTTCTATCTATTTCATCCATATGATGCCATATTACTTTATTGTATTAAAAATTTATCCTAATGTTTATTAATTTTAAAAATAGTAAAATAAAATTTTACAAAAGAATAAGATTTTTATACGAGTATGTATTCATGATAAATGGTGATAAAAATGGAAGAATATAGAATACCCCTGATAGGAGAGAAATTCCCGGAGATGGAGGTAAACACAACGCACGGAACAATGAAATTACCGGATGCATTTTCCGGCAAGTGGTTCATGATCTTCAGCCACCCAGGCGATTTTACACCTGTATGCACAACGGAGTTCTATTCATTCTCCAAGAGATATGAGGATTTCAGGAAATTGAACGTGGAGCTGATTGGTCTATCCGTGGATAGCAACATAAGTCATATTGAATGGGTAAGATGGATTGAGAACAACCTGAAGATAACTGTGCCATTCCCCGTTATAGCCGACCCCATGGGCAATGTTTCGAAGAGGCTTGGAATGCTCCATGCTGAATCGTCCACGGCAACCGTTAGAGCTGTTTTCATAGTAGATTCTAATGCAACGGTTCGCCTGATAATGTACTATCCCCTTGAGATAGGCAGGAATGTGAATGAGATACTGAGGGCAATCAAGGCTCTTCAGATGAGCGACAAATACAAGGTGGCAATGCCAGCCAACTGGCCTGAGAATGAAATCATAGGAAATAAGGCGCTTAATTCACCTCCAAGGACAGTGGATGATTCAAAGAAGAGGGAGAAGGAATTCCAGGGCTATGCCTGGTGGCTCACATATAAGGAGCTACCTGAAAAATAATCTTTTTTTATTTTTTTAACAATTTTTTCATTGTTTCCTCATAATGCGATGGAAATATAGAAAATTTCTTCCATATTTCCTTTCCCTTGCAGAAATCCATTTTTAGCATGTAGAGCTGTTCCCTGCTTATGGGAAGGAATGGAATGAAGGGATATACGAGAAAATCTGGAACTGCATATGCATTTCCCTTTCCCATTATTTTCCTTATTGTCCTGTACATGTCCAGTAGAGTTATTTCATCAGGGCCTGAGATTTCGTAGATTCCCCCCTCTTCCATCATGTCTGGGAGTATTCTTGCAATATCCTTTATGTACACAGGGCATAGTTTTCCTGAATTTGGAATGAATGGAATCCTCATTTTCTTCATCATTTCAGTGAGATAATCATCCTCTCCAAATATTATCGAGGGTCTAATGATTGTGTAATTACCCCTCTCCATTAGCATGTTTTCCGCCTGGTACTTTGTTATAAAATATCTTGTTTTTCCAACATTTGCATTCATGGCACTGAAGTATACTATCTTGGAATCATCCCTTGCATTCTGTATTATGTTATGCATACCTATTACATTAACATCATGGTGTTTTTCCTGCTTTTCATTTATAACAGCAACAAGATTCATGATGTAATCGAAATCCCTTGCCACCCTGAGATCTTCTTCATTCCTTATATCGCCTTTTATCCATTCAATTCCCAAGCCTTTTAGTTTTTCACATTCATGCCTTGAGAGATAGCTTATACTATACCTATCAATTAATTCTGGAATTATATTCCTGCCTACGAATCCTGAACCTCCTATCACCAGGAGTTTTTTCAAAGATCCTTCACCGGACCCCTTCGTATATTTGAATTCCAGGAAAAATTAATAAAATCTCCATATTTAAATCTTTTTTCAAATTTTTATAAAATTTATAAATAATAAAAAAGGGAAAAATAGTAATAATCTAAGTAACTTACTATTTTTAATGCGATTCACAATTGATAAGGGAAAAATACTTTCTGATGGAAAGGAAGTTGGTAACATCTCCTACGGACCTAGGTTCCCGAACTTCATCATCAATGGACCTGTGAACATAAGGGTAAAAAGGGAGGGTGGTGAAACAAGGATCTGGGAGAATGATCTACCTGTAGGCAGTATAAAGAAGATGAAAATAGTATATATGGGAAGGACTTATGAAATAGTAAAGGGTGGTCTTTCCAAGCTGATGTCCTTGAGGGATGCAAGTGTCCCGATAGTTTCAATGGGCATGCAGGCGGGCACAATAGAACGCATAAAGGGAATGCTCTATATTGATGCCAGTGGTGAGG
>CAYSIM010000136.1:0-312 GCA_964431165.1 uncultured Thermoplasmatales archaeon
GAACAGGTTGTATCCGCTCTTCCCAAATTTAGATGGGAGTTAGTACCTTTTTTAAAAGATGAAACAGAAAAAATTAAAGGAGGTCAGTGATAATGACTGGAAAACCGAAGATACTCTTGGATTACGAAGAAGATATGTACTGGATTTGTATAATGTGCGGAGCTAAAGCATGGACAAAACAAGCTCTAAGGATCCATTCATTGCATTATCATACGGATCCACCAAAAATAATTCCTCTAGATCAAGCCAGTTATTGGGTAGATAGAGAAATAGAAAAAATGAGAAATCTGGAAAAGCAGGGAAAATACAACA
>CAYSIM010000136.1:322-2516 GCA_964431165.1 uncultured Thermoplasmatales archaeon
GGAACTGGATCGTTGAAAAAGATCCTAACCTGCATGATGAACTTATAAAAGCTCATATTCTAGAGGATGAAACAATAATAGATGGCAACCAGATTTTAACACCAAAAATACTTGCCAGGGCAATTGTAAATGCCTTGAAAATCAGGAACTATTCTATGAATTACAATGATGCTTTAAATATTGCAGAACATATCCTGAGCTTCTTTGGTTTTGAGGAACAGATCATTGAAAATAACCTTGAAAATGATGATAGGGAGCTACTTTACTTCCTAGAAGATCTTGACATGGTGGAATTTAAAGTGAATACACTAAATACACATGAAGGAAAGGAATGGAATATCAGTACAGTTCATCTCAAGAAAAAAAGGATTTTTGAATTAGCAAGCCAGGAAATCAATACATCAAGAGAAATAGAAATTTCCAAAATTTATGAAAACCTACCTGAGGAGGTATGGGTAAGATGATGAATGAATTGATAAATCCTAAAAATGTTTTTGCCGTTTCCCAGGGTATCTTCAGCAAAAATGGAAAGGAGAAAAAATATAGGGTTAAGGTAAGCATAATGCTTGAGTATGGAGATACTGTTGAAGATTTCAAGGATTTTGAGATACAGATAGATAGCTGGGATGTGTCTTTTTATGATTACATCGTCAAAGTAAATGAGGAAGAAATTGAAAAGTTCAAGGAATCGAAAAAATTTGAAGGGAGGTTATAAGTATGGATCAGGAGATTTTTGAACAGAAACTGCAGGAATATAGGATCTGGGCAATAACAATAGGGAGGTATTCAGAAAGCACGGTAGAGAGATCTGTAAGGAGAATAAAAGAACTTTCAAAGAAAATAAATATTTTCAACCCTTCACAAAAAGAAATTTTAAACTTTTTTGCAAAGTTGAAAGAAAGAGGAGTCAAACCACATACAATGAATAATATGCGGAAAGATCTTCAGGCATGGTTTAGGTTTTTGGGAATTAAAATTGAAATACCCAAGTTCAAGGAACCACCCATTCCAGAACCATGGATACCAACAGACCAGGAGGTTTTGAATATACTGAAGGCAAGTGAATGGGGGGACAGGGGCATAGCAATGAGAAATAAGCTGATCACAGAACTGCTATTTTTTGGTGGCATCAGGATAGGTGAGTTAATAAAAATCAATTTAGAGGATCTCAGGGATAACGGTATAAGGATAAGGTCTGAAAAGGGAGAGGCAGAGAGGTTCATAGGTCTTCCTGAAGAAATAATGAAGGACATAAAAACTTACATTCAATATTATAGAAATCCTTCGGATCCAACTGCGTTATTTACTACCAAAAAAGGAAGGATGAGCTACCAATACATAAGAAACTTAGTGAAGCGAATCGGTGCAAGGGCTGGTGTACCGAGGTTCCATGCCCACTCAGCGAGACATTGGTGTGCAACCGCTCTACTAAAGGGTTTCTTTGGAACTCCACTCGATATTCGCATGGTGCAAATCCATCTCGGCCACAGGTCACTTAGGACCACAGAAAGGTACACTCATGTATCCCAGCAGGAAGTTGCAGAGGAAGTCAGGAAAAGAATCAGCGCATTTTTTCTCAAAAAAGATGATGGATTCAAAAAAGTGAATCCGCACATGCATCAAGTGGGGCCGGCCGGATTCGAACCGACGGCCAACGGGTTATGAGCCCGCCGCTCCACCTGGCTAAGCTACGGCCCCTGTTTTCCTATAATGTTCGATCCATATTTAAAATTTACATGACCTTTTTATTTTTTCAGAATATAAATTCATTTTTTTAAACTTATCCTGAAATATAATGGGAAAGTTTTAATCTTTTTAATAAATTTGCTAAAGTGAAATGAAATATTTCCCTTACCAGTTCAGAGAGAATCAAAGAAAGATGTACGATTTTATAAAAAATAACGTGGACAAAATATCACTCTGTATACAGGCACCTACAGGATTCGGTAAAACTCCCATCACACTTTCATCACTTCTTGAAAGGGGTAAAAGGATACTCTGGGTGGTGAGGACAGGTACAGAAACAGATAGACCAATTGAGGAATTAAAGAAAATAAATGAAAAAAATGGTACAAGTTTTCTTGGAATAAGTTTTAGAGGTAAAAAAGATATGTGCCTTTTGGCCAGAGATAAAATCTCTGAGGGGAATCTCACATATGATGACGTATCATTTTTCTGTGGAAAAAATTCCAGT
>CAYSIM010000137.1:0-2508 GCA_964431165.1 uncultured Thermoplasmatales archaeon
TAACTCCATTGAATCCCATGTTCAGATCATATTTTACCCTACAGATAGTGTAATTGAACCATTCAGGCGAAGATACATTAACCATTGGCTGACCCCATTGAGTATCATTTCCTATTACGATGCCTGTAAGGTTAATGGTGCAATTCGGATACGTGGAATTATCATATTCACCAAGATCTATATAAGCTATTTTGATGCTCTTTATTTCCGATAAGTTCCATTTGGAGAAGGCCCAATGTTGGAGTATAACTAAATCATATTGATTCAATCTATTAATAATGCTCTGATTTACATTACTGCCATAGTAAACTGAAAAATTGTGTACGTTTAGTTTATTACCGTTTAAATTTTTTGAGTTAATGATTAATTTATCAAATCCTATAATAATACCTGAAATAATTAATATTGCAACCACAGCAAGTACGAATATTTTACCCATTTAAAAATGATATAATTTACAAATATTTTAAAATTTTTGAATTTTCTGAGATCATTAAAAATCCTAAGAAAAACATTAAAAAAGAGGATTTTTGTTTTGTATTATACCCAAATATGACTAAAATCCTTCAAATTGACTTTAAAAACCACATCTATAAATTTTAAAAATATCATATCAAAAATCATCATTATATTCTTTTATCCATTTTGATCTATATAAATATATCTCTTTAGAAAAATAAAGAAATTGGCATGAAGTTTGTATTATTATTTATCTTATTTTTTATTAAATAAAATAATAAATGGGATAAAATTTCTTGTCCTGAGTGTATTATTTACCATATACACATACAATAAACATTGTGGAAATATTAAATAATTGCCTATTCAAACATTGAAATTAAACTGGGTCTATATTTGGTATTTTTTCTATGAAATTCCTTTTTTTACCCAGTTCATGAACTTTTCTAATTGCTTCAACACCTCTTTCACCCATATCGTATATTGACTTGCACCCCTCCAAAAATTTTTCCAGATCCACGGGAAGAGCACCCTTTGCAAATTTCATGGCATAATCAAAAGCCTTCAAATGGTTTTCCCTTGCATATAGTATGGATTCTTGGAATGTTTTCCTGATTTCTTTTGCATCATCCTTTGAATATTCTCTGCTTAAAACATAAGACCCCAAGGGCATCGGAAGGTTTTCTGTTTCCTTTTTCCATTCCTCCATTATATCCGCAACCTTGAAAAGATTGTACCTTCCATAAGCAGATGTAAGTGAAGGTCCTGGAATTAGAAGGCCTAGATCAACTTTACCCTTTATAACAGCATCCATTATCGTGTCATATCTCATAATTATTTCTTCCTTTGCACTGAAGAAAAGTCTGTAATAAAAATAACCGCTGAAAGACCTGCCGGGTATAGCAATCCTTAGATTTTCTATTTCATCCTTTGAATATTGTTTCCTGGATATTATTATGGGACCCACATCTGTTCTTTGCGTACTCCCGGACCTGAGGATATAATAGTCATCAGCGATCAACCAGTAGTTCACTGCTGAAACAGCACTTAACTTTATGTCTTTATTTTTAAGCAATCTCCCGTTGAGTTTATCAAATTCTTCATAACTTGGATTTATTCTTACATCGGATTTTAAATTTCCTGATATAAATCCAAAAACAAGGAAATATGCATGAACTGGGTCATAATAGTGATATGAATTTATTTCCATAGAGAATCTAAAATTAAAGAAGAAAATAAAATTATATGCTAAAATGTTAACAAAAAAATAATTTCCGTGATTCTATTCTTCATTAATATGAGGCTATGGTCCATAAGTTTCTCCTACCTCGATAGCATAGGTCTTGTGGCGCTTTGGAAGGAGGCATTACTTGCAAAGACAGTACTAGAAGGAAAAACTTTAGGATACAGGAACCATCCACAGTTGAATAGATTCAAGAGAACTTCAGATCCTCTTGTAGCGATAAATACCTATCTTTATTACATTTATCTTGAATCGGAGAAAAGGGGATTTTCATTTCACCGTGAAAAATTGGATTTGGCCAGGTTAGATAAATCTCTGAAAATAACTATTACCCAGGGGCAGCTCGATTATGAGTTCCTTTTGCTAAAGCATAAGTTAAGGAGATCCCCTGAAGTTCTTGAAAAATTGAATAGAATTTCAAAAGCAGAACCAAATAATCTCTTCCGTGCAATTCCCGGGGAAATAGAACCATGGGAAAGGGTGAAGGATTTGAATATTTTTTGAAGATTTTTCAGGATGCGATTTTTCCCGTCTTTGCCACCTTCACCCATCTCCTTTCCCTGCCCGTTATTTCCAGGATAAGTGCATAGAGAGAAATAACAGAGGAAAGGAACCAGTAAATGTATGCTATTGGCAGGTACGCGAGTAGTCTGTAATTCTTTATTGAAATAATTATAAGTGTCAGGAGATTCAGGGATAATAGAAAAATACCGAAATAGAAGAGGAATGTAATGCTTGTCGCGGAGAAACTATGGAAGAATGATCCCATCAGAAGGAGAATAAGTGCTATTAACCATAACGATGAT
>CAYSIM010000138.1:0-2501 GCA_964431165.1 uncultured Thermoplasmatales archaeon
AACAATGCGGGGGATTAAGTAAAAAAATGATTATTAAAATAGTCTTTTAAAATTTTTCATCGCAATTCTGGAAAAGATCGCTTTCAAAAAGATCTCTGATTTCAAGCGTTTTCAACTTTTTAGGCGTAAATTTTATCAGTGTACCTAGGGTACCCGGTTCAGGAACTATCACTATCCAAACATTTTTTGAATAATCACCAGCCTTCCTGTAATCCATTACAGTACCATTTTTTGTGTAGAATTTTTTATTTCCATTAACATCCAATGTAAAGGGATTACATAAAATTCTATACAATTTTTCTGCAAATTTTCCGAATGTCAAGAAGATTATCTTTCTATTTTTCCATTCTATTAAATGGTGAACTATTTTACCCGGTGATCTAAGATCACCGTATTCAGCCTCAACATAGAATTCCATGGTTTCCTTTCTTATAATTATATCAGGTTCATTTTTCCAGGGCCTGGCTAAAATAATTTCGAAACCAAGTGAACTGAAGTATTCCACAGCTCTACGTATGAGATATCTATGGTAATGTGTTTCAAATTCGGTTTTCCCTGCATCCACCATGTTTTTCAATCCCTTTTCCGTAATTCTGTAATTACCATCCTCGTATTCGAGTAGTCCATTAAGCGTGAAAATAGATCTCCATGAAAAATTTCCCTGTATTCCCTGTAGATGGAAATGAAGTTAGTATACAGATCCCTTTCCTGCATGGAATATATGAGGGGAAGGACATTCTGTGGATATGTATCTACCTCAAGGCCATAATTGAGGTATGAATCATCGATGAATGATTTATCAGGATTATTTTCAAATCCCTTTACAGAATGAATTCTTAAATCCTGATCCTTCATAAGGCAGTAACCATCTGGAAGGGAAATGAGCGTTCTTTCAATTTTTTCATGTTCAAATGAAAATTTTTTTGACAATCTCAAAGCATCATCGGGTGATACCCTGAATGCGGCTATCCAGGAAACATTCCCCATGATGGAATCGAAAAGTTCCCTGTTCATCTGGTTGATGTACTGGGATGCAATTATTATCCTGAGACCGTATTTTCTTGATTCGCTCAAAAGACCTGGAAGCAAGTATGGTGAAAAATCCTTGATCTCATCTATGAGCAGTGTTATATCTCTGATTTTTCCTGTAAAGATGGCATTCATAAACATGGCAAGTACTGCCGACCCTGCCATCCTTGATATGAATTCACCCAGTTCAGGTTATGCTAAGTAAAAACTCAACACCTTCCCTGAAATATCATTCCTGAAGAATGAAAAGGATACATTTCTACTGCATAAAAACTCCCTGAGGAATGGATTTTCTACCACAGGAATAATCTTATTCAGCGTACTCTGTATGTAATCGTAGTAAAATTTTCCATTGAGCTTGGAAAAAATACCTTTATCTTCTATGTATTTCTTTGTCATTAATGAATCAATAAGATCTATAAGTGTAGCATTATCCACATTCCTTATTACCTCGGGTATTGCCGTGGAGAATACAGTTTCAAGTCTCGGACCCCATGTACCCTGTGAATAATCGAAATCCATTGAAAAAAGGAGTTTGAGCGTTTCAGTGACTGAATTTATGGCTATTTCATCCCTTATTTCTCCCATTTCCATAAGATTCATCTTTATTGCATATTTTTTATTGTTTATTTCCCTGAATAGGGGAGAGATGAAAATTGTTTTCCCTGGAATGTTTATGCTCCTAGCAAGATCACCATGCGGATCAAGTATTACGAGGGTACTATCCTTCTCTGCAATTCTTTTTCCTATTTTATGGAGCATTGAAGTTTTTCCTGATCCTGTTTTGCCGAAAATTGCACCGTGCCCTTCTGGTATATCATCCAGTTCCTCAGGCTGGAAGAAAACGTAGGGAAGATCTACCATGGTTTTCTCCTTCTATTGTAGCTCAGGGGATAGTGTATGAAATATGCTAATTCTTTTGTGCACATGTAGATTCTCCTTCCCCTATCCACCAGATATTGACCGGTGAGAAGATCCCTTGCCATTGAAACCATACCTGCATTACTTGCAAGTATTTTAACTTCATAAATTGGAAGGGATAATTTTTCCATCATTTCATCAGCTATTATTCTCTCCCTTGCGGAAATTTTTTCCTTCATTCTTTTTTTCACAATATGCATCCAAATACCCCTGGTAAAGGGATTTTTTCTCTGAATTTTTATCCTGAAGAATCCCTTCCTCGATCTTTCAATTGAATTTGCTATGAATGAAAGAATATCAACTTCTGGAAAAAATGGAAATGCATAGGACCTGGAGAAAAATAAATTTATGCCGTGCAATTCAATTTCAGAACATTTTCTGTATGTGACGGGATATATATTCATGAAATCATCAAGGAAATGCTGGAAATTCCCATCAAATGAATCGAAGCATACCCTGATGTAATTATCATAAAAAATTAGGAAGGAAAGTTCCCCTATGGAGGAAATGGCGCTTTCAATTTCCTTCCTCACAGAAAAAAATTCTATTCC